>DWZY01000134.1 GCA_019117325.1 Candidatus Brevibacterium intestinigallinarum | reverse complement strand
TCAGCCGCCGCCTCACTGAGCCAGCGCCACTCGGCCAGCGCCACACTCGACCAGCGCCGCCTCACTGAGCCAGCGCCACAGGGCCGCAGCGCCACACAGCCGCCGCTTCACTCGGCCAACGCCACCTCACTCCTTCTTGCGGCCGAATCCGAACCGCCGCTTGTCACCCGGCTCCTGATCGCGCACGGGCCCCTGCCTGCGATCGAACACTCCCGTCGTCCGGGAGATCCGGTAGTCGATGCGCTCATCGACGCGGGAATCGACCTGACCGCCGAACGCCTCGTCGAAGTCGTCGGCCAGCTGCTGGCTGATCCGCTCGTACCGGGCCCGGGCGTCGAGCTCATCTCGGCGCTTCTGATCCTGGCTCAGATTCCGGAACGTCGCCCAGCACATGAGCAGGAGGATCACGCTGAAGGGCAGCGCGGTCGCGAGCGACCCCGCCTGCAGCGCGGTGAGACCGCCGGACAGCAGCAGCCCGATCGCCAGCAGTCCCTCGAGCAGTGCGAACAGGACACGCGACCACGTGGGCGGGTTGGGATGTCCGCCGGAGGCCAGCATGTCGACCACCAGCGAGCCGGAGTCTGACGAGGTGACGAAGAAGATCGCGACCAGGATGATCGCAATGACCGACAGGATCGCGCCCAGTGGCAGACCGCCCAGCATGTCGAACAGTGCGGCCTCCGGGATGACACCTTCGACCGGATCGACGAGTCCCGCCTCTCCGAACAGCTGGCGGTGCAGTCCCGCACCGCCCATGATCGCGAACCAGATGAAGCCGACCGTCGTGGGCACCAGGAGAACTCCGGCGATGAACTGCCGGACCGTGCGGCCGCGCGAGATGCGCGCGATGAACACGCCGACGAACGGAGCCCATGCCATCCACCAGCCCCAGTAGAAGATCGTCCAGGACGCGGACCACGCCGCACCGTCCTCACCGGTGTAGGCACCGGCGTCGAAGGTCATCCCCAGCACTTCAGCCAGGTAGACGCCCACGGACTGCGCGAGGTTCTGGAAGAGGAACAGCGTGGGCCCCAGCAGCAGCACGGAGATCAGCAGGATCCCCGCCATGCTGAGGTTGATGTTCGACAGCCACTTGATGCCGCGTCCCAGACCGGAGATGACGGACGTCGTCGCAAGGAGGGTGATGATGACGACGAGGATGACGAGCAGCGCGTTGTCCACGCTGTCCACCACGCCCATCGCCATCATGCCGGACGAGATCTGCTGGACGCCCAGGCCCAGCGACGTCGCGATGCCGAAGAGGGTCCCGAAGACGGCCAGCACATCGATGAGGTCGCCGATCCATCCCTTGACCCGCTCGCCGAAGATCGGCTCCAGCGCCCACCGGATGGAGACCGGACGGCCGCGGCGGTGGATCGCATAGGCCAGCGCCAGTCCGATGACGGCGTAGCAGGCCCACGGGTGCAGACCCCAGTGCACGAAGGTCTGCGCCATGGCCAGCAGCGCGACCTGACTCTCGCTGCCCGGCAGGACCGAGGTCACCCCGTCCACCGTCTCCGTGCCCGGCCAGCCAGGCTTGGGACCGCTCGTGGCGAAGGTGAGCGGCTCGCCCACGCTGTAGAAGACGAGACCGATGCCCATGCCGGCTGCGAAGAGCATCGCGAACCACGACAGGACGCCGAACTCCGGCTTCTCCCCGTCACGGCCCAGTGTGATCTTGCCGAACCGGCTGAACGCGATGATGATCGCGAACACGATGAACACGGCGATGACGATCTGGTAGAACCAGCCCAGGTTCGTGACGATCCAGTTCTGCGTGCCGGTCAGGACCGTATCTGTCGCGTTCGGAGCGACGATCGCGAAGAGGGCGAAGCCCAGGACGAAGATGAGTGAGGGCCAGAACACCCGCGGAGCGATGGTGCCCTTCCCCAGACGCACCCCCTGCTTGATGAGCTTGGCGGTGATCTCCTCGTCGGAGTCGGAGTCCTTGATCTTCATCCGGGGGTGCACCTCCCCGGTGACGACCGTCTGCGCGCCGTCGGACGGCGGTGCACTGTCCGGCTCCGCCGCGACCGGCGTCCGGGTCTCACTCTCGTTGTCAGCTGAGACCGCAGTCCCCGCCGTCTCTGTCGGTTCTGCTTCGTGCTCCGGGTTCGCCATCGCGCCTCCCTGTCGACTGCAGCGATCCGCGGCGTCGTACTGCGCGGACGTCCGCTGGGGGACGCCGGAATCGCATGGAACTCTCCCCAGTCAATCAGAATTCCGTCAGGTTGGAAGAACCGGGAGCGATGATCTCCGGGAATCACTCCGCGGACCCCCTCACACGGCCATGAGCCCCCGCACGGTCTCGACCACCTGGACGCCAGCCAAGACGGTGAAGAGGACGAGGCACAGCATCAGGACGGAGTTCGACAGCCATCCGCTGCGCAGCGACGCAGGCACGGACCCGCGGTTCAGCAGGATCAGCAGCAGGACCGCGAGGATCGGCAGGATGAACGAGCTGATCGCCGCGTACACGAGCACCAGGGTCACCGGCCGGTCGTACCCCAGCACCCGCTCGACCGTCAGCAGTCCCAGGGTGCAGACGGTGAGCCACACGAGCGCGATCTTGAACTCGACCGCCTTCGCGGACATCGCGAACTGAGGCTCGTCCTGATGCGGGTACCGGCGGATGACGCGCAGGCAATCGCCGGTCACGTAGGCGATCCCCTGGAAGCCGCCCAGCAGGCTCGAGTACGTCACCGCGAAGAACGCCAGCAGGAACAGGACCCACGCCCACTCCCCCAGCTGGTCGCCGATCAGGTCGCCCACCTGGAACACGGCATCGTTGCTCTCGATCGTGTGTCCCTGGCCGTACAGCCAGAACGCGCCCACGACCGTCATCGCGACGGCGAACACACCCACGAGGATGTAGCTGAACGCGAGGTCCACGCGCACGACGCTCTTCCACGTGGGCCCGCTCCACCGCTTCTCCTGCACGAAGTACGTGTAGGCCATGATCCCGGTCGCGCCGCCCACACCGCCGATCAGCGACAGCACCGCGATGGGCGATTCGCTGGGGTAGACCGGCAGGATCGTCCCCACCGCGGTCCGCTGCGCATCACCGTCGCCCAGTGATCCGATCGCCAGGGCCACAATGCCCAGGAACATGAGGATCGCGAAGCCCACCATCGCCTTCTCGACCGCGCTGTACCGCCCGATCCACAGGAGCACGACTGCGGACGCAACGAGCACCAGGAGGGTCGGCCAGAACGGCAGTGCGGGGAACAGTGCCTGGACGACGAGAGTCGTGATCGAGGCGACGCCGGCCCCGAAGAACAGTCCCACCAACAGCTCCGCGATGAGCAGCAGGATCGGGAAGAGCCGGCCGCCGGCGTCCGTCGCGTGCGAGAGGAACGACCGGTCCGCCGTCAGCTGCAGCCGAGCGATCGCCTCCGACAGCCCGTACTTGAGCAGCAGGCCCACGACGAACACCCAGACCAGGGCCAGTCCGAACTCGGCTCCCGAGTTGAGCGTCGTGACCATGTCGGACGCGCCCACGCTGGCCAGCGCCAGCACGATGCCGGGTCCCAGCATCCGCACGTACCCGGCCCACCTGCGCGGTGCGACCGGTGCATCCGCCGCCGAGGCCCCGGTCCCCGCCGTCTGCCCCGCGCCTCCCGCTGCCCCGCCCGGGGTCGCGGAAGCTCCACCTGCCCGGGCGCCCGGCCCTGCTGCGTCCTGCTCTGCCATGTCCTCGTGTCCTTCCGTGTTCTGCATCGCGTCGTCTGGCCGCCGCGACGTCCAGCCGCCGTGCCTCCCAGCCTCCGGGCTCCTGCACACCACACCGTCTGCACGACGAAGCGGCCGGGGCGTGTGCGACCCGGCCGCTTCGTGCTGCTCAGCTGTGGCGCGTCCTGCGCGGGATGGTCAGTCCTCCGTCAGATTGACCGCTGCTGCGTGGGCCGCATCGGCTGCGGCGGCGACCGTCTGCACGATCTCCGTCGTCACCTCGGAGTCGACGGCCAGGACGGACAGCGCATTGCCGCCCTCCGAGGCCCGCGACACCTGCATGCCCGCGATGTTCACGTTGTTCCGGCCCAGCGACTGGCCGAACATGCCGATCACGCCGGGGCGGTCGACGTACTCGAAGATGAGCAGGTGGTCCGTCAGCGTGATCTCCAGCTCGAAGCCGTTGACCTCGACCAGCTTCTGCACCTGCTTGGGTCCCGTGAGCGTGCCGGACACGGACACCCGATCGCCCGAGGCCGTCGTCGCCACGAGCGTGATGACGTTGCGGAAGCCATCGGCCACGCTGGAGGTCGTGAGCTCCGTGTCGATGCCGCGCTCCTCCGCCAGCACCGGGGCGTTCACGTAGGAGACGGGCACGTCGACGCGACCGCGGAACAGGCCCTTGAGCGCGGCGAGCTTGAGCGCGCCCACGTCCTTCGACGCGATCTCTCCCTTCACCTCGACCTTGAAGTGGGTGACGGTGTCGGTGAGAGCGGCGACGATGCGTCCCAGGCGCTCGGTCAGCGGGATGCCCGGGCGGACGTCCTCGTCGATGCGGCCACCGGCCACGTTGACCGCGTCCGGGACCAGCTCCCCGGCCAGGGCCAGGCGGACGGAGCGGGCGACGGCGATGCCGGCCTTCTCCTGCGCCTCGTCCGTGGAGGCGCCCAGGTGCGGGGTGACGTTGACGGCGTCCAGCTCCATGAGCGCGGAGTGCTCCGGCGGCTCCTGGCTCCACACGTCGATGCCGGCGCCGCCCACGCGGCCGGAGGCCACGGCCTCGGCGAGGGCCTCCTCATCGATGATCCCGCCGCGGGCCACGTTGACGACGCGGACGCCCTGCTTGGCCTTGGCCAGCTGGTCGCGGCCGATCATGCCGACGGTCTCCGGGGTCTTGGGCATGTGGACGGTGATGAAGTCCGAGGTCGCGACCAGCTCGTCGAGGTCGACGACCTTGACGCCCATCTGGGCGGCGCGCGAGGCGGAGATGTAGGGGTCGTAGCCCACGAGGTTCATGCCGAAGGATGCGGCGCGCTCGGCGACCAGGCCGCCGATCCGGCCCAGGCCCACGATGCCCAGCGTCTTCTCGTACAGCTCGACACCGGTGAGGCGCTTGCGCTCCCAGCGACCCTCCTTGAGGGAGGCGTGCCCCGCGCCGAAGAAGCGGGCGGAGGCGAGGATGTGGGTCATCGTCAGCTCCGCGGCGGAGATGATGTTCGACGTGGGCGCGTTGACGACCATGACACCGGCGGTCGTGGCGGCGGGCACGTCGACGTTGTCGAGGCCCACGCCCGCGCGGGCGATGATCTTGAGGCGGCGGGAGGCGGCGATGGCCTCGGCATCCATCTGCGTGGCGGAGCGGACCAGGACGGCGTCCGACTCTGCAAGAGCAGCCAGGAGGGCCGGGCGATCCGTACCGTCGACCTGACGCACATCGAAGTCGGGACCCAGGGCCTCGACGGTAGCGGGCGACAGGTTCTCAGCGAGCAGCACGACGGGCTTGGACACAGTTCTCCTCCTGGAGCATCTTCGCGGATCACCCCACTGTAGTGATTCACGCCGCCGGACGCGCGGTCGGGTTCACATCGTGAACGGATCCAGGGCGACTCGGTTGCACCACTCTCCCCTCATGCCGCTGCGCCACACCTCTCACAGCACTGCACCCATTGCATTACTGTGCATCACACACTATCGTGTTCTGCATGAGCATCACGGACCGCTCGGCCTCCCCCGACGCCCTCGCCCTCCACCTCCAGGAGGTGCGGCGCGGCACCGTCGTCCTGGCCTGCCTCGTCGCCTGTCGCGAGCCCCGCTACGGATACGCACTGCTGGAGTCGCTCGCGGAGGCGGGCATCCAGGTGGAGGCGAACACCCTCTATCCGCTCCTGCGCAGGCTCGACAAGCAGGGCCTGCTGACCGCCGAATGGAACACCGACGAACCCCGTCCGCGGAAGTACTACACGCTCACCGACACCGGCGCACGGGTCGCGGACGAGCTCCGCGCCGAATGGCTCGCCCTGACCGCGAGCCTCACCGATCTCTGGAAGGACTCCTGACCATGCACTCGCTCACGGACAGGTACGTGCACGCAGTCGTCCGCCGCGTCCCCGAGGCCCTGCGACCCGAAGTCACGGCGGACGTCACCGCGATGATCGCGGACATGACCGAGGCCCGGACGGAGGCGGCCCAGGAGATCGAGGACGTCGAGGCCGCAGCCGGCTCCGCTGGCACCGGCACCACTGCCGAGGCCGCACCCGGCTCCGCTGCCCGGGTCGAGGTCGCTGTGCTCGAGGAACTGGGCGACCCGGCCGCCCTGGCACGCGCCTACTCGGGCTCGCCCCAGCACCTCATCGGCCCGGACCACTTCCCCACCTATCGCTGGGTGCTCGCCTGGGTCATTCCCCTCGCGCTCGTCGTCGCGCTCATGCTCAACGGCCTGACCTACGTCGTGAGCACCCCGGACGCGCATCTGGGCGGACTGCTGGGGACCGCGATCGGACAGTCGGTGCCCACCGTCTTCATCGCCTTCGGCGCGGTGACGCTGCTCTTCGCGATCATCGAGCGCTCCGGTCCCACCGCCGTGGCCCGGACAGGCACATCCGGGTCTGGTGAACCGGGCACCTCCGCTCCCCCGCCCGGCACCAGCGCGCGCCGTCGCGCGGATGCCTCCCGCCGGTGGACGGTTGATCGTCTGGAGGACGTCTCGCCTGGCAGCTCGGTCCGCGCCGACGCCGTCGTCGCGCTCATCATCACCGGGCTCCTGGCGCTCATCCCGCTGATCCCAACCACTGCCCTCTACGTCGGGCACCTCAACGACGGCGAGACGTTCATCAACCCGGAGTTGGGCCTCCCCTGGCTCATCGGCTACTGGGTGCTGCTCGTCGCCATGGCCGCCGCCGCGATCTGGCGGATCAGCCGCCCGCGCCTCACGACGGTCCGGGTCGCGATCGACATGGTCACGGACCTCACCATGGCGGTGTTCCTGACCGTCGCGCTCCTCACCCAGGACGTCATCCACCCAGCGATCGCGCCTGCCAGCGACCTGCCCGTCCAGCTCCTGACGGTCCTCTTCATCTGGGCGATCGTCATCTGGGACCAGGTCGCAACGGTCCGCGCGTACCTCTCGCACATCGCCGCAGAGCGCCGCGCGTGACCTGTCATCCCCTGAGACTGGAACCGCTCCAGATGACCGGATCACCGGTGACAACCGGATCGTATGTGACGACCAGATCACCGGTGATGGCCGAATCACCACAGAGGATCAGGATCATCCCTGAGGACGATGCCGGCGCCCCCGTGCACTCACTAGCGTGGGTCACATGACCTCGCCCTCGTCGACGACCACCTCGACCCCGCGCAGCGCCTGGATGCGGCTGCGCGGGGTCCTCGCCGCCCATCCGTGGATCGCCGACGGGCTGCTGTGGGCGCTTCCCGTCGCTGTCCTCAGCGTCAACTCGATCCTGGCCCGCGTCTGGGTGAACACCACCGGCACGGCACCGAAGTGGCTGGACGTGGTCATCGCCCTGCTCATGACGCTGCCGCTGGCACTGCGACGGATGCGTCCACTGCCCAGCTCCCTCCTCATCGCCGTGGGATGCGTCCTGACTCTCCTCGTGGCGACAGGTCCCTCCCCCGCTGTCATCGCGGTCCCCCTGACGGTTTTCTCGACCGCGAAGTGGGGGTCGCGGACAGATTCGCGCATCGTGCTGATCCTGGGACTCATCGGCGCGCTGGCGCTGGGCGTGTGGGCGTACATGCTGGCACTGCAGACCTCGATGGGACCGGGCGGTCGGCCCCTCGACGCCAGCGAGTACATCGCACTCGCGGGACTCGTGACTCTCAGCGCGATGCTCGTGATCACTGCGTGGCTGCTGGGCATCCTGGCCCACCGCCGGCGCGCGGCCGTCGAGGACATC
Source organism: Candidatus Brevibacterium intestinigallinarum (assembly GCA_019117325.1). Classification (GTDB taxonomy): domain Bacteria; phylum Actinomycetota; class Actinomycetes; order Actinomycetales; family Brevibacteriaceae; genus Brevibacterium; species Brevibacterium intestinigallinarum. The sequence goes on along the minus strand of DWZY01000134.1, from coordinate 756 downwards.
CGCGAGCGCAACCGCCTCCTGGAGAAGGAGCGGGAGTCCGAGTCGCGGCTCGCCGCAGACGCCGAAAGGATGCGGATCGCCCGCGAGATGCACGACATCATCGCCCACTCCCTCTCCGTCGTCATCGCGCAGGCGGACGGCGGCCGGTACGCCGCGAAGAGCAGCCCCGAAGCCGCCGAGGCCGCACTCACCACGATCGCGCAGACCGGTCGCGATGCGCTCGCCCAGACCCGCAGCCTCCTGGGCGTCCTGCGCGCAGATGCGCTCGCGGAGCAGACGACCGCACCCCTGCCGGGCCTCGACGCCGTCCCCTCGCTCGTGGCCGATGTCCGCGCGACGGGTCTGGCTGTGCGCCTGCACGGCTTCGACCGCGACGACCTGGCGGACCGACTGTCCGAGGGCGCCGGGCTGGCGGTGTACCGGATCGTGCAGGAGGCGCTCACGAACGTCCTCAAGCACGCCGGGACCGGAGCCCGGGCCGAGGTCGCAATCACCGAGTCGAGCCGCGACCTCATCGTCCGCATCAGCAACGATGGGGGCCATGCCCGCGGCGGCGAGCACGCGGAGGGCACGGAGGGCTCTGGCAGCGGCATCACGGGCATGCGCGAGCGCGCCTCCCTCCACGGCGGATCACTGGAGGCCGGTCCCACCCGCGGTGCAGGTCAGGGCTTCGCTGTGACCGCCCGCTTCCCCGCCCGCCGGCTGCGGATGGACGTCCCGGCACCCGTTGCGGAGGAGGACGCACGATGAGCGGTC
>DWZY01000133.1 GCA_019117325.1 Candidatus Brevibacterium intestinigallinarum | reverse complement strand
CCCCTGACCCCGTACGCCCGCGAACCGCACCGGCACCCGCCTCCTCTAGGATGAGGTGCTGAATCAGCAGGAGTGCGAACGGAGGAGTGAAACGTGGGCGCGATCGCAGTGGGAGTCGCCGGTGGAACCGGCAGCGGCAAGACGACACTGACGCGCGCCCTGCTGGAGCGGTTCGGGAACCGCTCCACCGTCCTCTTCATGGACAACTACTACAAGGCCCACGTGGGCAAGACGTTCGCGCAGCGCGCGGCGCAGAACTTCGACGCGCCCGAGGCGTTCGACATCGAACTGCTGCGCAAGCACATCCAGATGCTCAAGTCCGGCACGCCCATCGAGAGCCCCGTCTACGACTTCGCCGACCACAACCGGTCGACGGACACGCTCTCCATCACACCCACGCCGGTCCTCATCGTCGAGGGCATCCTGCTCTTCGCGGAGCCACGGATCTCCGAGCTGCTGGACATCCGCCTGTTCGTCGACACGGACGCGGACGTCCGCCTGCTGCGGCGCATCCGCCGCGACGTCGTGGAGCGCGGCCGGTCGCTGGAATCCGTCGAGGCCCAGTACCTCGAGACCGTCAAGCCCATGCACGAGCTGCACGTCGAGCCGTCCAAGCGGAAGGCCGACCTCATCATCCCGGACGGCGGCCACAACCTCGTCGCCCTCGAGATGATCATCCACCGCATCGACCACGAACTCTGACAAGCGGAAGCGGGCCGGCGCACCCCTGGTGCACCGGCCCGCTTCTGTTGTCTGCTCAGCCCGCCTCAGCCGCCCGTTCCCGCGATGCGCTGCAGGGCGTCGAGGTGTGCGCGCCAGCGCGCGAGCCCCTCGTCCGTGAGGGAGAGCGTGGTCCGCGGACGCTTGCCCACGAATCCCTTCGTGGCCTTCACGAACCCGGCCTGCTCGAGCTCCGCGGTCCGCTTCGACAGGACCGAGTCGCTGACCTCCAGCTCATCCCGCAGCTCCTTGAAGGAGAGCTTCTCGACGGAGGCGAGTGCCGCGACGAGCGAGAAGCGGACCGGGTGGACGAGGGTCGTGTCGAGGGCGAAGCGGGGGTGCCGTGTCTCGCTCATCGCGCACCACCGCCGGTCGCACGGTACTGCTTCGCCTCGGTCGCTGCGGCCATGACGAAGAGCACCAGGAACGTGGGGGCGAGGAAGAACCCGGTGAGGCCCGCGGCCAGGATCATCCCGGCGATCCACAGCAGCGCCCACGCACCCATGTAGATGTACCAGCGTGTCGCCAGTCCCCGGCGGAAGGGACGGCGGAAGAGCATCGGGACGAGGATCGCGACGAGCACCCACATCATCGAGAAGACGATGACGGCCAGCGGAGCGTTGAAGTCCGCATCCGGGGCCACCCGAGCGGCGAGGTGCAGACCCAGCGTCGTCATCGTGCCCAGCGCGCAGAGGATCGCGAAGGTCACGAGGACCGGGGGCATCGCGTCCGTCGTCCGGCGGTCGATCCGTCCGGCCTGCTCCAGCAGGCGGCGCGCCTCCTCCGGGGACACCTCAGCCCCGCCCTGGGTCTGTCTGTTCATGCTGTTCGTGCTGTCCATGATCATCTCTCCTGCTTCTGGTGCGGTCCTCGGCCCGTTCCAGGAGCCTCGGCTTCATCGATCGATCCGCCCGTCCGGGCCTCTCGATGTGTCCATTGAAGCACATACTTTCCACCATGGAAAGTACTTTCTTGAGAAATCTCAGGCAGCGCGTCTCGAGCCGACTGCGCCGGAGCGAGTCAGATGCCGGAACCTCAGAGCGTCAGGAGCATCCGCGAGTTCCCCAGCGTGTTGGGCTTCACCCGTGCGAGGTCCAGGAACTCAGCGGTGCCCTCATCGCGGGAGTGCAGCAGTTCGACGTAGACCTCCGGCGCGACGGGCGTCCCGTCGATGATCTCGAAGCCCAGGGAGCCGAAGAACTCCGTCTCGAACGTGAGGCAGAAGACCCGCGAGGCTCCCAGGACCCGTGCGTCCTCCACGACCTGCTGGACCAGCAGCCGGCCGATCCCCCGGCCGCGGTACGCGGGGCTGGTGGCGATCGTGCGCGCCTCTGCAACGTCCGACCAGATGAGGTGGCAGGCGGCGCAGCCGGCCAGGGTCTGCGTGCCGTCCTCGGCCACGTCGAACACGAGCCAGAACTCGTGGATCGACTCGTAGTAGTCCACCTGCTGCTTGGGCACGAGGATCCGCGCCTCGACCATGGGCGCCACCAGCTCGACGATGAGCGGCACGTCCGCCGCCGTCGCACGGCGGAGGATCAGCCCGTCCCCCACGGGATAGGCGCGGTACTGGTCGGCTGCCCGGTCTGCTGCGGAAGTCATCCCCCCATTCAACACCGCCTAAGCGCATACGACGAAGCGGTGGGCCGGACACATGGTCCGACCCACCGCTTCAGCTGGGAGCCTCAGGCGCTGGGAGGCGCGTCGAGGCTGGCCTGTGCTTCAGCCTCGAGCCCGCCGCCATCCGGGGAGGCGGGTCCCGAGCCATTGCTCACCCCGGCCTCGGCGATCGCACCGGTGGAGTCCTCATCGGACTCCCCGCCGGTCGCGCCCACGCGCTCCAGGACGCGGGGGTCGTCCTCGCCGCGGAAGGTGAAGACGGCGTCGAGGCCCTCTCCCTCCACATCGACGTGGATCATCTGACCGCCCTTGATCTCCTCGAAGAGGATGCGCTCGGACAGCTGGTCCTCGACCTCGCTCTGGATCGTCCGGCGCAGCGGCCGGGCACCCAGGACGGGGTCGTAGCCGCGCTCCGCCAGCAGTGCCTTGGCCGCATCCGTGAGAGTGACGGACATGCCCTGCGCGGCCAGACGGGTGTCCAGCCGGGCGATGAACAGGTCGACGATCTGCAGGATCTCCTCGCGGGACAGCTGCGGGAAGACGATCGTGTCGTCGACGCGGTTGAGGAACTCGGGGCGGAAGTGCTGCTTGAGCTCCTCGTTCACCCGCTGCTTCATCCGCGTGTAGTCGTTGACCGGATCACCCTCGACCTGGAAGCCCATCTGCTGGGTCTTCACGATGTCGCGGGTGCCCAGGTTCGTG
>DWZY01000132.1 GCA_019117325.1 Candidatus Brevibacterium intestinigallinarum | reverse complement strand
TGGCGTTCGGCGTGAGCTACGGGTACCGGATGCTGCCGATCCTGGTCGACGAGTACGTGACCGTCTTCGAGGGCCAGCGCCTGCGCCACGCCCCGGTGGAGAATCCCGGCTTCCTGGGCCTGCGGGTCGTGTGGCAGTGGTGCGTCCTGGCGGTCACCGCGTTCTACCCGATCATGCTCAACACCGCGAAGAACGTGCGCACGACCGTCGAAGCGCTGGAGACCCGCGGGTTCACCTACGGCGCGAAGAACGAGGTGGGGCGCTCGCTGCGGCTCGCGTACCTGCGCGTCACGCCCCTGGATGTCACGGTGGTCGCCGTGACCGGCCTGCTGGTGGTCGCGGCGTTCGTCGTGGGGCCCGGCATTCCCATCATCGGGTGAGGTACGGTCCGCGTGTCCGTGCAACGGTCATGCAACTCTTCCGTCGTCATCGCCCTTCTACTGTGGAGCCACACATCTCAACGAGGAGGAGTGACATGACGACAGTGACCGATCAGCCTGTGCAGACTGCGGATGACATCGCCACCGGCTGGCTGCGGGACCTGGAGACAGCGCTGAAGGCCGGCGACATCGATGCGGCGGTGGACCTGTTCGCCACCACCAGCTACTGGCGGGACCTCGTGTCCTTCACCTGGAACCTCCGCACAGTCGAGGACCGCGACGGAGTCCGGGACATGCTCACCCACACCCTGGACCGCGTTGTACCCACCGACTTCCAGCTGAGCGAGCCGGCCGCGACGGCCGACGGCGTGACTGAGGCCTGGTTCACCTTCGCAACCTCTGTGGGCCGCGGCTCCGGTCTGGTCCGCCTCATCGACGAGGACGGGGCGAAGGCATGGACCATGCTGACGACACTGCAGGAGTTGAAGGGTCACGAGGAGCCGCGCGGGGATCGGCGTATCAGCGGTGCAGAGCACGGCGTCGACCCCCAGCGGAAGAGCTGGTCGGAGAAGCGAGCTGAGGAGGACGCGGCCTGGGGCAGGACCGCCCACCCGTACGTCCTGGTGGTGGGCGGTGGTCAGGGCGGCATCGCACTGGGAGCGCGGCTGCGGCAGCTGGGTGTGCCCGCCCTGGTCGTCGACCGGTGGGAGCGGCCCGGTGACCAGTGGCGCTCGCGGTACAAGTCGCTGTGCCTGCACGACCCGGTCTGGTACGACCACCTGCCCTACCTGAAGTTCCCGGACACCTGGCCGGTCTTCGCGCCCAAGGACAAGATCGCGGACTGGCTGGAGTTCTACACGAAGGTCATGGAGGTGCCGTACTGGTCGTCGACGACTGCGACGCGGGCGACCTATGACGAGGCCGCCGGCCGGTGGACGGTCGAGCTCGAGCGCCAGGGCGAGACGATCACCCTTCACCCCACGCATCTGGTCATGGCGACGGGGATGTCCGGCAAGCCCGCCATTCCCGAGTTCCCCGGTGCGGATGTGTTCAAGGGCGAGCAGCAGCACTCCTCCCAGCACCCGGGACCGGATGCATATGCGGGGAAGAAGGTCGTCGTCATCGGCAGCAACAACTCCGCGTTCGACATCTGCGGGGCGCTGCACGAGGTGGGCGCCGACGTCACGATGGTGCAGAGATCGAGCACGCACATCGTCAAGAGCGACTCGCTCATGGACATCGGCCTGGGCGATCTCTACTCGGAGCGGGCTCTGGCGAACGGTGTCACGACGGAGAAGGCCGATCTCATCTTCGCCTCCCTGCCGTACCGGATCATGCACGAGTTCCAGATCCCGCTGTACGACCAGATCAAGGAGCGGGACCGCGACTTCTACCAGCGGATGGCGGATGCGGGCTTCGACCTGGACTTCGGCGAGGACGGGTCCGGTCTGTTCCTGAAGTACCTGCGGCGCGGATCCGGCTACTACATCGACGTGGGTGCGGCTGAACTCATCGCCGACGGCAGCGTCGCACTGGCGAAGGGGCAGGTCGACCACCTGACCGAAGATGCCGTCGTGCTGGAGGACGGCACGGAGCTGCCCGCGGACCTCGTCGTGTACGCGACGGGCTACGGCTCGATGAACGGGTGGGTCGCGGACCTCGTCGACCAGGAGACCGCGGATCGGGTGGGGAAGGTGTGGGGCCTGGGATCCGACACGACGAAGGACCCCGGACCGTGGGAGGGCGAGCAGCGCAACATGTGGAAGCCCACCCAGCAGGAGAACCTGTGGTTCCACGGCGGGAACCTGCACCAGTCACGGCACTACTCGCTCTATCTGGCCCTCCAGCTCAAGGCGCGCTACGAAGGCATCGACACGCCGGTCTACGGGCTGCAGGAGGTCCACCACCTCAGCTGAGGAACCCGCGGCGCTGTGCGGTGACCGGTGACGGTCAGCCGGCTGCGGCCTCGGCGACGGGGTGGCGGGCGGAACCGGCAGACGATGACGTGCCCCGGGAGCAGCCGACTGCTCCCGGGGCACGTGCGTATGCAGTGCGTGGCTCAGCCTTCCGGCACGGCCTCGCTCATCGCGGAGATCTGGAAGGTCGCCCCGTGAGGATCCGCGACTGTCGCGATGCGGCCGAAGGGGGAGTCGACCGGGCCGTCCAGCAGCTTCCCGCCCAGGTCGACGACCTTCTGCGCGGCGGCATCGCAGGACTCGACGCCCAGGTAGATGCGCCAGCCGGCGGCCTCCTCCGGCATGACGCCGGTCGCGTCGCCCAGCCCCCAGGTCGCGACGTCCTGCGTTCCGTTCGTGGAGTAGCGGAAGCTGTCGTCGTCCATCTGCTCGGAGATCGGCACCATCTGCGCGTCGAAGACGGCGGTGTAGAACTCGACGGCCCTGTCGTACTGGTGCGTCATGAGCTCGAACCAGACGGGGGAGCCGGGCTTGCCGGTGAAGTCGTATCCGGGCAGCTCGTTGGGCTCCCACACGTTGATCGGGGCGCCAGTGGGATCGATGAGCATGCCCATGCGACCGGCATCGCCGATCTGCTGCGGCTCCATCGGCAGTGTCGCTCCGTGCTGCTGCGCGCTGGCCAGGCGGGCGTCCAGATCGTCCGCCGTGAGGTACACGTCCCAGCGCGCGGGGATCTCCCCGCCCTGCGGGCACGTCATCCCGGTGATGTCCATGGCTCCGCCCACCAGGTCATCGCCGTTGCGGATGATCGAGTATCCGCCGAACTCCTCGCCCTGCGACTCGAACGTCCAGCCGAAGAGCCCGGAGTAGAACCGCTTCGTCTCGTCGAGGCCCTTCGACCCCAGGTCGATCCAGGTGGTGGTTCCCGTGGTGCTGGACATGATTCCTCCGTGAGGTGTGAGGTCCGAAGCGGCGTCTCCGTTCCAGTGATTCCACCGTAGGAGCGGGTGGTGGTCCCGTGTGTGTCCGAACGTGCGGAGGTGCCGGGTGCGCCTGTGGTCGGGTGACGGTGGAGAGCTCGGGGCGTGCATCCGTGGCGGCAGTGCAGCGGTCACCGCGAGCAGAGGCTGGGCAGCGCGGTCAGCAGCGGGACGGGACGCTGGGCGGACTGTGCGGGGGAGAAGGCGAGTGTCACGCGGGAGCCGGCGGTCAGCGGGCCCGGAGCGATCGCGACGACCGGGTCCTGGGGAACCAGCTGGTCCATCGCGTCCGCCTGCGCCGGCACCGCGAACCCCAGTAAGTGGGGCGCGCCCGGGCACAGCGGCAGATCGACGTGCTGCACCCCGGAGACCAGGGTCCCCGACCGCGGCAGTCCGATGGGCGCCGGCTGCGGGTACCAGCCGATCCAGATGTGCGGATCGCCGCGCGCACCCACGTGCTCCGGCAGCTCGAGATCGACGCGCACGGACCCGGGGCCCGGTCGCAGGAGGCTGAAGGGCAGCGGCGGCCGGTCGCTGATCTTCTCCGCCAGTCTGCGCAGCTGACCCGGCGGCACGCCCACCGTGGCGCTGAAGCGCCGACTGAAGCTCGAGAGCGAATAGAAGCCCACCGCGGCGGCGATGTCGATGACGGACTCGGTGTCCTCCAGCAGCAGCCGCTTGGCCCGGTCGATGCGCAGAGCAGTGAGGAAGCGGCCCGGCCCGATCCCCAGGCGGTGCGTGAAGAGGCGGGAGAAGTGGAACGGGCTGTAGCCCACGTGATCGGCGAGGTCCGCGACGCTCAGCTCGTCGGGTCGGT
>DWZY01000131.1 GCA_019117325.1 Candidatus Brevibacterium intestinigallinarum | reverse complement strand
GCCGGACCCTGCGGGAGCCCCCTGATCCGGGTGATCCCGCACGGACGCGGGCGCGCGTCAATCGATGACGCACTCGCCTGCCGGGCCGCTGATGACGGCACGGACGCCGGGTTCCGGCGCCTGCGCGACGTCGACGGTCTCGCCCGTCAGTACACGGATCGCCTCGCGGAGGACCTCCGGGTTCGGGCCGAAGAACTCGAGCCGCTCCAGCACGAGGACACCGTCCGCTGCGGTCGTGAACCCTCCCGGCACACCCGCCGAGGCCGTGGCCGGCTCCCGCTCCGCGTCACCCGCCGCTTCGTGCGACGTGGCGGCCTCCCGCAGTGTGTCCGCCGGGTGCTGCGAGGTGCCCCAGTCGATGAGGAACGGCTGCGCGCCACCGTGGGCGAGCGGCGTTCGGCGCGTGAGCCGCCATTCGAGCAGACCGCCATCCGGGGTGCGGCGACTCATGTCGAAGACCTGCCCGTAGTCCACGCCCGCCTCATCCGCAGCTGCGACTGTCGCATCCAGGTCGTCCGGGTGCGCGGCCCAGCGCTGCGCGAGCATCCGCGTCACCCCCGGCAGCGACTGGGCAGCCAGGTCCGGGTCCTGCTGCGGGTCCGGGCCCAGGATCTCCAGGTACGTGAGCGGCTGCCCCGTCCACCCGCGCGGCCTGAGCGACACGATGTGGTTCGCAGTCCCGCGACCCGGGTGTCTGCCGCCGGGTGTCGTCCGCACACCGGTGAGCTCCTCGAACTCCCGTACTCCGGCGGCCAGGTCCGGCACCGCGATGACCAGGTGGTCGAAGGTGCTCACGACCCCGTGCTCTGCCGTCCCCTGCGCGACCGCTTCACCTGCTGCGTGTGTGTCCGTCATTCCGGTCCCCCGCTCAGATCTCGACCGTGCCGCGCGGTGTCTGCAGCACCGCCGCCATCTGCCGCTCCGCACCCTGCTCGACGTCCGTGCCGTCGGCACCCAGCGCGGCGAGCGCCGCCTGCAGCCCGTCCGCATCCGGGTGCGTGAGAGTCAGCGATTCCAGGCCGAGCACCGGCAGCTCGCGCGTCGCCGGGTGCGGCGAGGAGCCCCAGTCGATGAGGAACGGCTGCAGCCCTGCGAACGGCAGCTGTGCGCGCATCGTCAGCCGCCACTCCAGCAGGTCGCCCTCCGGGGTGCGCCGCGACATCGCACGCACCTCCCCCACATCCACGCCCGAGGCCGCCGCCCGTTCCAGCACCCCGTCGAATCCCTGCGGGTGGATGGCCCACGTCTGCAGGCGCGCCGCATCGACGCGGTCTACCTCCAGCGGGCGGACGACATCCGCGCCGATCTCCTGCTCCGGATCGGGCCCCAAGATCTCGAGGTATGTGAGCGGGGTCGGCTCGTCGGCCCAGCCGGCGGGATGCAGCCCCACCAGGTAGTTCGCGGTTCCCAGGCCCACGTGCGCACCGCCGTAGACGGGCTGAACGCCCGTGGCCTCCGCGAAGCGCGCGACGCCGGCATCCAGGTCCGGGACGACGTAGACGAGATGGTCCAGAGCAGTCGTGATCGCCATGATGCGACCCTACAGAACTCCACCCGGTGAGGACGGTCCCGTCCGACCAGTCACGACACGAAGGGTCCGGCCGGATCTCCTCCTGCCGAGCCCTTCGCACCCCGGACCTCAGTCCTCCGCGACTCCCGGCGTCAGGTCCGCGAGGCCGCCTTCCATGTCGGCGCCCTTCTTCTCGGACTTCTTCTTCCCGGAGTCCTTCGAGTCCGACTTCTTCTTGTCAGACTTCTTCGAATCGGACTTCTTCGACTCGTCGGACGTCGAGTCCTTCTTCTTCGAGTCCTTCTTCTCCTGCGTCGGGTTCACGTCGCGCTTCCCCTGCTGGATCTGCACAGCGGTCGTGCGCACCTCGCCCAGCTTCGCGTAGAACGCGTCACCCGGGCAGCTCGTCTGCCCCACGTCGCGGTGGCCGATGACAGTGCGCACGCGGTCGCCCGCGATCGTCGTCTTCGCATCCGCCGAGGTCCCGCTCAGCGACAGCTTCCACGCGATCGCCCCGGCGACCGCATCGAGCGTCTTCTGCGGCGGCGCCTTCTTCTCGTAGGTCCCCAGCACGGAGATGCCGAAGGTGCCGGTGTTGTACCCCACCGCGTGCGCACCGACGATCGCCTTGCTCACGCCGCCCGCGCGCCCCTCCCAGAGGCGCCCGTACCTGTCCGCGAACATGTTGTAGCCCACGTCGTCCCAGCCGCGGCCCTGGACGTGGAAGGTGTGGATGCCGCGCAGGATGGCGGGCACGTCCTCGGCGTCGTAGTCGTTCGCTCCCGCCGAGTGATGCACCACCGCCGCCGTCGCCTTCGCCGCGACATCGTGCTTCGTGGTTCCCAGCTTCTTGCTGGCGCCCCAGTCCTTGCGGCTGCGGATCTTCGGCTTCTCGACCTTCTTGACCTTCGCCGAGGTCGTCTGCGCCTCCCAGCCGGCCGCACCGGCCGTACCCGCGGGGACGGTCAGCGCAGCGTTCTGCGCCGTCGTGCCACTGGCGGCCTGTGCCGCAGTCCCTGCCGC
>DWZY01000001.1 GCA_019117325.1 Candidatus Brevibacterium intestinigallinarum | reverse complement strand
GGGTGCCGGTGCGGTTCGCGGGCGTACGGGGTCAGGGGGGCGGACGGGGTCAGGGGAGGCGAAGGCGGTCAGCCTCGCGCACGGCCAGTCCGTCTCGCACGAGGTCCTCGGCCAGTCGCGCGGTCCGGTCGCCGCCGGCGTCGAGGTCGCGGACGGCCAGGACCGCCCGCTGCACGGGATCGTCGAGGTCCTCCAGCAGCCGGGACTCATCCGCTGTCAGCTGAGCGGTCGGAGCGGTCAGCAGGCGCACTGGCACCGGCGGTGAGGGGTTCCCCGCTCGCAGCGCCCTCATGATCGCGCCGCGCAGCTGGCGATCGGTGCCCGCCCAGGCCTGTCCCCGCCGGACGACGGTGGGATCGACGGGGCGTCCTGCGGCGACCCAGGCGCAGGTGTCCGTGAGCGGGCACGCGTCGCAGGCGGGCGAGGTCGCGGTGCAGACGAGCGCGCCCAGCTCCATCGCCCCGGCATTCCACGCGACGTGCTCGTCGTCCGGGACGAGGGCCGCAGCCCAGCGGCGCTCTGCCGCCGTCAGGGAGGGTGAGCGGTGCTGCACGCCGGCGAACACCCGCCCCAGGACCCGGCGCACGTTCACATCGAGGACGGCGGTCCGCCCGCCGTGGGCGAAGCTCGTGACGGCCGCCGCCGTGTAGGCGCCCACCCCCGGCAGAGCGAGAAGTGCCTCCTCGTCATCCGGGACCTCGCCGCCGTGCCGCTCGACGATCGCGGCCGCCGTCTCCTGCAGCCGCAGGGCGCGGCGCGGATAGCCCAGCGAGTCCCAGGCCAGGAGAACCTGGGAGGCCGGTGCCGCGGCGAGGTCCGCGGGACCGGGCCACGTCTCCATCCAGGCCTCCCACCGGGGCAGGACGCGACTGATGGGTGTCTGCTGGCTCATGACCTCGCAGACGAGGATCGACCACGGGGTCGCGTCCGCACTGCGCCACGGCAGCGGGCGCGCGTGCTCCGCGTACCAGTCGATGATCCGGTGCTGCACGGTCGCCAGCGTCTCCGGGTCGACGGGAGGCAGCGCGGTCGCCGGGGGAGGGGTGAGCTCCCCCGCATCGCGGTGTGTCATCGGGTCCTCCCTGCAGAATCGACCTAGGCTCGAGGGGATGAGCAGCTCCGGTCGAGGTCCCCGTCAGGGTCGTCCCAGCCGCACGCCCGGGAAGTCTACGGCGTCGGCGAGGTCGGCCCGCAGCGGCGTGCGCGCAGGCTCCGGTCGCGGGGGTGCGAAGCGCCCGGATCCGCGGAAGCAGCTGTACCGCCGCAGGCGCATCACGGTGGGCGTTCTGGCGGTCGTCGTCATCGGACTCCTGATCCTGGGGATCGTCCTCATGGTGAAGGCGATCCAGGGGATCCGGGACGACCTGTCCGCGCCCGCCCCGGAACCCACCACTGCTGAGCCCACCGCGCCGGGGCCGGCCGACGGCGAAGGCTCGGGCACGTGCCCCACGGATTCCGTGCGGGTCGCTGCCTCAACGGACGAGGACGAGTACGACGTCGACGAGGAGCCGCAGCTCACGATCGAGGTGACGAACGGACACGACGCGGACTGCCTCATCGACGTGGGGGAGGCCCAGCAGGAGTTCGTCATCGAGCGCGACGGCGACACGGTCTGGTCCTCGCGCTACTGCGCCGCAACGGGCGAGGACGACGAAGCCGCCTCGAACCCCCTGGTCTTCCCCGCGCAGTCCTCGAAGAAGGCCTCGCTCACGTGGCCGCGAGTCCCCGTCGACGACGACTGCCGGCAGACGGACGAGGCGTTCCCCGCCGGCGACTACGCGCTCATCGTGAAGCTGGGCGAGGCGGAGAGCGAGCCTGCGACCTTCACCCTGGCCGAAGACCCGGACGCGCGCTCCGACGACGAGGAGTCCGGCGCCCAGGACGAGCCCGAGGGCGAGGCCGCGGGCGACGGTGAGGGTGACGACGCCGCAGCGGACGGCTGAGCGCTCACCGCGCGGCTGCGGCGCTCACCCCTTCGCAGCGGGCAGCTGCACGTCCGGGAGGACGGTGCGGACAGCATCGAGCAGCGTCTCGCACTGCGCGACGCGCATGCCGTCCGGCACCGTCACGTTCTCCAGAGCGCCCTCCGCCACGACGGCGTTCGTGATGCCCTGACGTGCGGCCTCGGACAGGCGCTGGCCCAGGCCGGGCACCTGCCGGATCTCGCCGGACAGGCTGATCTCTCCCACCGCGATGAGCCGCGAGTAGAGCGGTGCGCCGTGGACGGCGGAGGCGACGGACAGAGCCACCGCCAGATCGCTGGCGGGTTCCGAGACCCGCATGCCTCCCACGGTCGCGGCGAAGAAGTCGGCATCTGCCGTGGGAGCGGCTGTGGCGATCACGGCCAGGACCATCGCGATCCGGCTGGAGTCCAGACCGCTGACGGTCCGGCGGGGATTCCCGTGGGCTTTGGCGACGAGCGACTGGATCTCCACGAGCATGGGGCGGCGGCCCTCGAGCGCGACGGTGAGGCACGAACCCGGGGCGCGCGTTGCAGAGCGTGTGAGGAACAGGCCGGAGGGGTCTGGGAGGCTCTGGATCCCGGCCTCCGTCATGTCGAAGCACCCCACCTCGTCCGTGGGGCCGTAGCGGTTCTTGATGGCCCGCAGCATGCGCAGCCGCGAGTGGCGGTCACCCTCGAAGGTGCACACGACGTCGACGAGGTGCTCGAGCGTGCGGGGGCCCGCGACGGTGCCGTCCTTCGTCACGTGGCCCACGAGCACAGTGGGGATCGCGTGGTCCTTGGCCGTCCGGATGATCGCCGCCGCGACCTCGCGGACCTGGGCGACACCGCCGGGGGCGCCGTCCACGTCTGCAGACGCGAGCGTCTGGACGGAGTCGATGATGAGCAGATCCGGCCGGACCTCATCGATCGTGCCCAGCACCACGCCCAGGTCCGTCTCCGCGGTCAGCAGCAGCTGG
>DWZY01000130.1 GCA_019117325.1 Candidatus Brevibacterium intestinigallinarum | reverse complement strand
GTCGGCTCGCGCCTGGCGGGATCCGGCACCATCATCGCGATCGACCGGGATCCGCGGAAGCTCGAGTGGGCGCTGGAGCGCGGCGCCACCCACACGATCGACTCGTCCGATCTGGATGAGGACGGCGTCGTTGCGGCGGTCCAGGAGCTGACCGGCGGATTCGGCGCGGACGTCGTCATCGACGCGGTGGGCCGGCCGGAGACCTGGCGCCAGGCCTTCTACGCGCGCGATCTGGCCGGCACCGTCGTGCTCGTGGGCGTGCCCACGCCGGAGATGCAGCTGAATGTCCCTCTGCTGGATGTGTTCGGCCGCGGCGGCAGCCTCAAGTCTTCCTGGTACGGGGACTGCCTGCCCAAGCGCGACTTCCCCATGCTCGTCGACCTCTACCAGCAGGGGCGCCTGCCGCTGGAGAGCTTCGTGTCGGAGCGCATCGGCATCGAGGACGTCGAGGAGGCGTTCGCGAAGATGGGCCGGGGCGAGGTCCTGCGATCGGTGGTGGAGATCCGATGAGCGCGCGCATCGAGAGGCTCGTGACGTCCGGGACGTTCTCCTTGGACGGCGGCACGTTCGACGTCGACAACAACGTGTGGATCATCGGGGACGATGTCGAGGTCATCATCATCGATCCCGCGCACGACGCGCATGCGGTCGCCGCCGCGGTGGGCGAGCGGAAGGTCAAGGCCATCCTGCTCACGCACGGGCACGACGACCACATCCGCGCGGTCGCGGACACCGCAGCAGCGGTGGGGAATCCGCCCATCCATCTGAACCCGGATGACCGCGTGCTGTGGGACATGGTCTACCCGAACAGCGGACCGGACCGGGCGATCACCCCGGGCACGGAGTACGCGGTGGCCGGAGTGCACCTCAAGGCACTGCACACCCCCGGGCACTCCCCCGGCTCCACGTGCTTCTACGTGAGCGAGTCGCTGAAGATCCCGGCGGACGTGCTGCCCGAGGGCGCATCCGCGTCGAGCCCGGTCCTGTTCTCCGGCGACACCCTGTTCCAGGGCGGCCCCGGCGCGACGGGACGGTCGTACTCGAGCTTCGACACGATCATCCAGTCGATCACGGAGACGCTCTTCGAGCTGCCCGACCGCACCGTGGTGCTCACGGGCCACGGCGGCTCGACGACGATCGGGACGGAGTCCCCGAACCTCCAGGAGTGGCTGGACCGCGGCCACTGAGCCTCAGTCAATGAGCAGCCGCCACTGAGCAGCAGGCCGGTCGCGTCGTGAGGACGCCCGTCACTCGCCCCGGGCTCGCCGTGCACGCACGGTGGGCCCGGGGCGATCTGCGTCACGCATCGGTCGATAGGATCGGGGGCGTGAGTGAGCAGAACAGTCAGGGAGCCAGCGCGTCCGGCAGCGGTCTGAAGCCTGCGATGCTGCCCCGCCACCTTGTCATGATGAGCCTGGGCTCCGCGATCGGCGCGGGCCTGTTCGTGGGATCCGGTGCGGGCATCGCCGCCGCCGGCCCCGCCGTGCTCGTGTCGTATGCGATCGCGGGCCTCATCGTCATCGCGGTCATGCGCATGCTGGGCGAGATGGTCGCGGCGGACCCCAACCCGGGCGCCTTCTCCTACTACGCGGGCAAGGCGCTGGGCCCGTCGACCGCCTTCGCGGTGGGCTGGCTCTGGTGGATCACGCTGTGCCTGGTCGTCGCGGCCGAGGCGACAGCCGCCGCCCAGATCCTCGCGGGCATCGTCCCGCTGTTCCCCCAGTGGGTCTACGCGCTCGTGTTCATGGTGATCTTCACGTGGATCAATCTGTGGGGCGTGCGCAAGTTCGGCGAGTTCGAGTTCTGGTTCTCCTTCATCAAGGTCGCCTTCGTCGTCCTGTTCCTCATCCTGGGCATCGCGTTCCTGCTGGGCTGGACGCCCGCGGACAGCCCGGGCCTCACGCACGTGACGGGCGACCTCATGCCCCACGGCATCAGCGGAATCGCGGCCGGCCTGCTGGTCGTCGTCTTCGCGTTCGGAGGCATCGAGATCGTCGCGGTCGCGGCGGCGGAGACCGCCCAGCCGGAGAAGTCGATCGCCACGGCCACCCGCACGATCGTGTGGCGCATCCTGCTCTTCTACATGGGCTCCGTGGGCATCATGGTCCTCGCCCTGCCGTGGGACGACCCGGCCCTGCTGCAGAGCCCCTTCGTCGCGGTCCTCAACACCGCGGGCCTGCCGCTGCTGGGCGCCATCCTGGGCTTCATCATCGTCGCGGCCCTGCTGAGCTCGCTCAACGCGAACGTGTACGGGGCCTCCCGGATGTTCTTCTCGCTCGCGCAGCGCGGCATGGCCCCGCGCGCCACCGCGAAGCTCGACGACCGGGCCGTGCCCGCGGCCGGCGTCTGGATGTCCGTCGCGTTCGGATTCATCGCCGTGGGCCTCAACTACTTCTGGGCGGAGGCAGTGCTGGGCCTGCTGCTCAACCTCGTGGGCTCGACCCTCATCGTCACGTGGCTGTCCGCGATCATCTCCCACCTGATCCTGCGCACCCGCGCAGAGCGGTCCGGACAGGACCTGCCCCTGAAGATGTGGCTATTCCCGTACCTGTCCTGGGCGACGCTGGCCGCGCTGATCGCCGTCATCATCCTGGGCTTCACAGTCCCCGACGTCCGCTCGCAGCTGCTGGCCACCCTGGGCCTCTACGTCGCACTCCAGGTGGCGGGTGTCATCGTGACCCGCCGGAACAGGTCACTCGCAGGCGGCTGACGCACATAGTGCCGGGCCGGCTCAGCCGGCACCGGACCCGCGTGCAGGGCCCCGAGCTCTCAGCCGTGAACGGCTCCCGAGCTCTCAGCCACGCGGCACCACCAGCGCGGTCGCGATCGCGGCCGCACCCTCGCCGCGGCCCGTGAGTCCCAGCCCATCCGTCGTCGTCCCTGACACGGACACGGGCGCACCGGCGGCCTCGCTCAGCACTCGCTGCGCCTCCTCGCGCCGGGTGCCGATCTTCGGGCGCACACAGATCGCCTGGACGGAGACGTTGCCGATCTCGAAGCCCGCCTCCCGCACGAGTCGTGCGGCCTCGGCCAGGAGCACCGCTCCCGAGGCCCCGGCCAGGTCCGGTCTGTCCGTCCCGAAGTGCGCCCCCAGGTCGCCGATGCCCGCCGCGGCGAACAGGGCGTCGCAGCACGCGTGCGCGACGACGTCCGCATCCGAGTGCCCCGCAAGCCCCGTCTGCCCCTCCCACAGCAGCCCCGCGACCCAGAGGGGGCGTGCGGGGTCGTCCGAGTAGGCGTGGACGTCGACACCGGTGCCCACGCGGGGCAGAGATACGCGGAGACTTTCGGCAGAGTGGTCATCCGAAGCGTGGTCACGGGTCATGAGGGGTCCTCCTGCCGCTCGGTGTGCGCGTCACCCTGCGGGGTGCTGTCCTCCAGCAGGAGGCCGGCGATCCTCAGGTCCAGCGGGTGCGTGATCTTGAGGGAGGCCTCGTCGCCGTCGACCGGGGTGAGCGCGGTGCCGATGCGCTCGACGAGGCCCGCATCGTCCGTCAGTGCGGGATCGGGGTCGTCGCGGTGCACGGTGTGGGCAGCGTGGAGGACCGCGCGCCGGAAGCCCTGGGGCGTCTGCACGCGGCGCAGAGCGGAGCGGTCGAGGCCCCCGCGCAGCGTCCCGTCGTCCGCCTGCGTCCGGACGGTGTCCGTGACCGGGAGGACGGGCACGACGGCGCGGGCACCCGCCTGCAGTGCGGCGTGCACGCGGTGGAAGACCCCGACGGGGGTGAGGCAGCGGGCGGCATCGTGGACGAGGACCCACTCGGCCTCGTGCACGGCGGCCAGGGCTGCGGCGACGGACACGGTCCGCTCCTCTCCCCCGGCCACGACGATGATCGAGACCGGAGTGACGGAGGACGACTCAGTGACTGCGGCCCCCTGTGCGGGCGGCGGCGGGCCGCCATCCTCGGGACCTGCGGCCCGGGCGGCAGTCCGTGCGATGCCCTCCGCCTCCGCCACGAGGTGAGCGGGGGCGGCGATGACGATCGTGTCGACGACACCCGAGCGGACGGCGCCCTCAACGGCCCGGGCCAGCAGGGTCCGACCAGCCAGCGGAACGAAGGCCTTGGGCAGGCCCGCGCCCAGGCGGGTACCGGCGCCCGCGGCAGGGATGATCAGTGCCGTCGACATGGTGTCAGGATACGGCGCACGGCGACCGGCGGGGCGGACTGCACTGGGCCGCCGAGCGGGGTCCGCGTGCCGGTGCGGTTACGCGGGTCGCGCACTCGGGAGAGAGCCTCATGCCTCGCGCGGGAGGATCCACAGTCCGTGCGCGCGCACGCGCACCTCGTCGTCGCAGAGGATCTGCGCTTCGAGGAACGTCTTGCGGCCCTCGCGGCGGGCGATCCAGCCCCGAACGGTGATCGGCTCGTTGATGGGCGTGCCGCCGTCGTAGTCGAGCGTCAGCGTGCGGGTCATGGAACGGCGTGGGCTGTCCATGCCGGCCGCGTGGCCCAGCAGATGGTCGATCATGAGCGCGACGATGCCGCCGTGGACGCGTCCGGGAGGGCCCTGGTACTGCAGCGGCAGGGTGAGGTCGCAGCGGTAGCCGTCCCCGTCCGGGACGATCGCCATGGGCGGGGCGATCGCGTTGCGTGCGGACGAGGCCGGGGTGATGTCGTGCGGGATGTGGTTGGGAACCTCATGCGGATCCTCGACGGTCACCCCGTGCGGGTCGGCCGCCGCGGCGGACAGTCGCGCGGCGATGTCCGCGACCTGCGCGGCGAGCGCGTCCGTGTCGTCCTCCGTCACGAGCGCGGTGATGAGCTCCCGGGTGACGCGGGCGGTGTGCTCGTGGAACGGCAGCGGGTCGGGGGACGACGGATTCATGCAGGTCCTTCGGGAGTGAGGGCGATCGATCGAGGTGAGCGCGATCGTACAGGGATGAGCAGACGAAACCGGCCGACCATCCCGGAGGATGATCGGCCGGTCCACTCCGCATCAGCGGTGCGCGCGTGCGATCCGCATGCGCGGTGCCAGCGGGAGGATGTCAGGAGGCGAGGACTTCGTCCAGCAGTGCCTCTGCCTCTTCCTCTTCCTTCTTCTCAGCCAGAGCGAGTTCGGAGACGAGGACCTGCCGCGCCTTCGCGAGCATGCGCTTCTCTCCGGTGGACAGGCCCCGGTCCTGCTCGCGACGCCACAGATCGCGCACGACCTCTGCGACCTTGATGACATCGCCGGACTGGAACTTCTCGAGATTCGCCTTGTAGCGGCGGGACCAGTTCGTGGGCTCCTCCGTGACATCCGCACGAAGGACCTGGAAGACCTGCTCGAGGCCCTCTTCGCCGACGACATCCCGGACTCCCACGAGGTCGCAGTTCTCCGCAGGCACCTCGATGACGAGGTCGCCGTGGGACACCTGCAGTTTCAGATAGAGCTTCTCCACTCCCTTGATCGCGCGAGTCTTGATCTCCTGGACAGTCGCCGCCCCGTGATGGGGATAGACGACGGTATCGCCGACCTGAAATGCCATATTCTGTGAACCCCTTTCGCAGTGACCAAGTCTAGCATGTGACGCGCCGGGGAAATGAGGACGGTCACAGCGATCCGGTGGTAGGGTCCGCCCCTTCTCACGATGCGGACGCCGCGGTGGCGCCCGCGCACCCGTCTCACCTGGGCTCCGCGCGGCGCACTCATGGTTCTGCCAGCGGAATCCGAGCGAGTTCTACGTCTGGTCGAAAGAGCGCTAGGATGGCGGAGAAGTTCCGTGTCGTCGTACGTCCAAGGAGCCCGGATCGTGAAGAAGAGGACCGCGCGCCTGGCAGTGGCCGCAGCAGCGTTCGCAGTCATCGCACCCCTCACCGGTTGTGCCAACATGCTGTCGGCCGACCAGACAGCGAAGTATGAGTACAACGGAGGTGACGGCGCCTGGTCCCGTGAGGACCTCGAGGGCGTTGACGTCCGCGGCCTCCTCCTGCTGCAGAACGAGGACGGCGACGCGAGCGTCTTCTACACCCTCGTGAACAGCTCCGATGAGCCCCGCACCGTCTCGCTGACGATCGGCCCGGAGACCGTGGAGACCTCGCTGCAGCCGGGCGAGACCTTCCAGCAGAACTCGCACGCCGAGACCTCGGAGGCAGAGCCCCTCGTCATCAGCGGCCTGAACGCCCAGGTGGGCGAGCTCGTCGACGTCGAGGCGACAGTCGGTTCCGCGTCGGAGACGATCCGTGCGCAGGTCCTGGACGGCTCGATCCCCGAGTACGCGGAGCTGCTGCCCACCACGCCGGCTGAGGACCCGACCACGGACCCCACCGAGGGCGCCGCGGACGGCACGACCGAGGGCGCAGCCGACGGGACCGAGGGCGCCGCTCAGCAGGGCTGACCCTCGGGGTCGAACAGGCTGACCGAACCCCTCAGCCCACCGGCCCTACGGCCCTACGGCCCAGCTGAACCCTGTTTCACACGTTTATCGCGTTCTACGACGAAGCTTCGTCGTAGAACGCGATAGTCGTTTCTGGCAGTGGGTGCGGGAGGCTCCACGAAACAGGTCCGCACAGGAGACGCCGAGGGGCGCCGCGAGTGATCCCCGCAGCGCCCCCTGTACGCCCTCAGGCTTCGAACTTGTAGCCCAGGCCGCGCACTGTCACGAGCAGTTGCGGCGAGGATGGCTCCAGCTCCACCTTGGCCCGCAGCCGCTTGATGTGGACGTCCAGGGTCTTCGTGTCGCCCACGTAGTCCTGTCCCCAGATCCGATCGATGAGCTGGCCGCGGGTCATGACGCGGCCCGCGTTGCGCACGAGCATCTCCAGCAGCTCGAACTCCTTGAGCGGCAGGGCCACCTCCTCGCCGCGGACCGAGGCCACGTGCCGATCGACGTCGATGCGGACGCCCCCGGCCTCGATGACCGAGTCCATGAGGTCACCCGGCTCCGTGTTGCGCCGCAGGACAGCGCGGACGCGCGCCAGCAGCTCGCGCGACGAGTACGGCTTCGTGACGTAGTCGTCCGCGCCCAGCTCGAGCCCCACGACCTTGTCGATCTCCGAGTCCTTGGCCGTCAGCATGATGATCGGGACCGTGGACTTCGTGCGCAGCTGCCGGCACACCTCGGTTCCCGAGGCACCGGGCAGCATGAGGTCGAGCAGCACCAGATCTGCGCCCGTGCGGTCGAACTCCGCGAGCGCGTCCCGGCCGTCCGCCGCGACTGTCACGTCGTACCCCTCCTTCTCCAGCAGGTACGACAGCGGGTCGGAGAACGATTCCTCGTCTTCGACAAGCAGAATGCGCGTCACGGTGCTCCTCTTCCTGTTGCGGGGCCGTCCGGACCATCTTCCGGGACCGGCCGCCTCTCGTCCATGTCTGTCGATGTCGGCACAGCAGATCCTGCCGCTTCGTCAGCCGATTCGTCCGGGACCAGCTCGTCCTGCGCTGACTCGTCCTGCGCTGACTCGTCCAGCGCCGCCCCGGTGAGCTCCGGGCCCTCCTCCGCCTGATCGAGCAGGATCCCCTGCCGGGCCGCCTCGGCGAGACCCCGCGAGAAGTCGTCGGTGTGCGCCTGCGGCAGCAGGATCGTGAACGTCGACCCCTGCCCCAGCCGCGACCACACGCGGACGTCGCCGCCGTGCGTCGCGACGATGTGCTTGACGATGCTGAGGCCCAGGCCTGTCCCACCGGTGATCCGGGAGCGCGCCGGGTCGACGCGGTAGAAGCGCTCGAAGACGCGCTGGGTGTCCTCCGCGCTCAGTCCGATCCCCTGGTCCGTCACGGCGATCGCCACCCGCTCGTCCTCGAGCTTGGCGCCCACGCCCACGCGGGTTCCCTCGTTCGAGTAGTGGATCGCGTTGTCGATGAGGTTGCGCACGGCGTTCACCAGCAGCTCGTAGCTGCCCTCGATGTGCCAGTCGCCGCCGTGCAGGACGGACAGCTCGATGTTCTTCCCGTCCGCCACCGTCCGGGCGCGATCGACCGCCTCCTCCACGACTCGTGCGACGTGGACCTTCTCGGGCGCGGCCGGGATCTCGTGGTCCTGGACCCGGGACAGATCGATGATCTCCGTGACCAGCTGGGTGAGCCGGGTGGACTCCTTCTGCATGCGACCGCCGAACCGGGCGACGGCCTCGGGGTCGTCTGCGAAGTCCGTGACGGCCTCGGCCAGCAGCGACATCGCGCCGATGGGCGTCTTGAGCTCGTGGGAGACGTTCGCGATGAAGTCGCGCCTCACCGCGTCGACGCGGCGCGACTCCGTCTGGTCATCGCACAGCACCAGGACGAAGGCGGGCCCCAGTGCGGCGACGCGCGCGTGGAGGTAGCGGGGCGAGGCGGCGGAGCCCACCGTGTGCTCGAGGTCGATCTCCTCGATGAGGCCGCGGGAGCGGACCCGCGAGACGACCTCGAGGAGACGCTCGACGACGAGCGAGTGCCCGCGCACCAGTCCGAAGGTGTAGGCGGCGGGCGAAGCCTTGACGACGTCGTCGCCGGCGTCGACGACGATCGCGGCACTGGGGAGCACGGCGAGAACCTCGGCGATGCCGTCCGGCAGCTCGTTGTCCGAGTGCAGGTCGGCGGCGCTGCGACTGCGCTCGGAATAGCGGAACGCCAGGATCCCGGCGATCCCGAGCCCCAGTCCCACGGTTCCCGTGAGCACGGCGACGATGAGCAGATCCACGCCTCCAGCCTAGTCCGCCCGAGACCACCCGGACGGCGGATCTGGCCCTCCCGGATAGGATGTGCCCCAAGGTTCACCGTCGGGCCAGCCGCCGTTCACGCACCGGTGCGATGGTGGCACGTGGATCTGTGCCCACCCGGCGCGATGACCATGCGGAAAGGATCACCCCAGAATGCGCGAAGTCTTCCAGAACGAACTCGACTCACTGGCCGACATGCTCGTCGAGATGACGCAGAAGGTCAGCGTCGCGATGGAGAAGTCCAAGGAGGCACTGCGGACCAACAACCTCGAGCTGGCCGAAGAGGTCATCGCGGCTGACGTGGAGATCGACCGCCTCCAGCTGGAGCTCGACAAGTCCGCAGCAGAGATCCTCGCCCTCCAGGCCCCCGTCGCCCGCGACCTGCGCGTCGTCATCGCGACCCTGCGCATGAGCGCCTCGATCGAGCGGATGGGCGACCTGGCCCGCCACGTGTCCCAGCAGGTGCGGATCCGGTTCCCGGAGTCCGCCGTGCCCGACGACTTCCGCCAGATCCTCAAGGACATGACGACGGCCGCCGTGCGCATCGCGCACGCGATCCAGGAGCTCGTCTCCGAGCCCGGCCTGGACGCGGTCCCCACGATCGACGACCTGGACGAGACGCTCGACACCCTGCACCTGGCCGTCTTCACGAAGATCGCCGGCTCGAACCTCAGCCCGTCGCAGGTCGCGGACGTCACCCTGCTCTCCCGCTACCTCGAGCGGTTCGGCGACCACGCGGTGTCGATCGCGCAGCGCATCGAGTACCTGCTGACCGGCTCGTGGACGTCGGAGCTCATCCCCGGCACGGACTGAGCCGGATCGACTGACTGAGCCGGCTCGGCCGCGCGGAGCACACTCTCGCGACCGGCCCAGCGAACGACTGAGGCCCGCCCCCGGATATTCCGGGAGCGGGCCTCAGTCGTTGGTGGAGACTCAGCGACCCTGGTCGGCGACCGCGCCGATCGCGGCGTCCGCGGCCTCGGGATCGAGGTACCGGCCGGCGCCGCCCACGGGCCGGAAGGACTCGTCCAGCTCGTAGTGCAGCGGGATGCCGGTGGGGACGTTCAGGCCCGTGATCTCCTCATCGGAGATCCCCTCGAGGTGCTTGATGAGGGCGCGCAGGGAGTTGCCGTGCGCGGCGACCAGCACCGTGCGCCCGCGCTGCAGGTCCGGGACGATCGCGTCGTACCAGTACGGCAGCAGGCGGACGATGACGTCGGAGAGGCACTCGGTGCGCGGCAGCGCGTCCCCCAGGTTGGCGTAGCGCTCCTCGCGGACCTGCGACCACTCGGAGGCGTCGTCCAGCGGCGGGGGCGGCGTACTGAACGAGCGGCGCCACTCCATGAACTGATCCTCGCCGTACTCGTCGCGGATCTCCTTCTTGTTCTTCCCCTGCAGCGCGCCGTAGTGGCGCTCGTTCAGGCGCCACGACCGGGTCGTGGGGATCCAGGAGCGATCAGCGGACTCGAGCGTGATCTGCGCGGTGAGGATCGCGCGCTTGAGCAGCGAGGTGTGCAGCACGTCCGGGAGCAGGTCGTGCTCGCGCAGCAGCTCACCGGCGCGGATGCCCTCCTCCCGGCCCTTGTCCGTGAGCGGGACGTCGACCCACCCGGTGAAGAGGTTCTTCTGGTTCCACTCGCTCTCGCCGTGGCGGAGCAGCACGAGGTTGTACGTCATGCGCTCATTCTGGCACGCCGGCGCCCGGTGCATCCGCGTCCGTCTCACCGTGGGAGCTCGCGTCCGTGAAGGTCCCGATGAACTCGTTGTCACTGCCTGCGACCAGGTGCTCGAACGCCGCGAGGTTGCGGGTCGACTCGCCCCGGGCGATCCGCCACGCCCACTCCCGCTTCATGCTCGTGAGGAAGCCCAGGGCCAGGAGGTCGTTGAAGGAGCGGTCCGCGATCGCCAGGAAGCGGCCCAGGTAGGAGTCCAGGACGTCCTCGGCCGCGTCCGTCGCGAACACCTGCGGCGGCAGGCTGGCGTTGAGGTACACATCGTCGTAGCCGTCGACGGAGAAGGACAGCCCGCCCAGCCGGCCGTTCTGCTGGAGCAGCCACTGGAAGAACCGCTCGCGGTTCTCATCCGGCCGCCTGACGATGAACGCCTGGAAGTCGACCGCGTGCGTGGTCTCCCGGATGGAGACGTTGGTCTTGAGCTTCTTCTCCCCCGGCAGGACGACGACGATCTGCGCCTCGTCGACTGACTCGAGCTCCACCTCGTTCTCCTGCGCCCACCTGCGGACCAGGTCGATGACTGCGCCTGCGCTCATGCTCCGCTCCTCTCCGTCGTGCCCCGTCTCCCGGCGGATGCGAGTTCCGTGAGCACCTCCAGCATCCCAGCCTCCGCCGTCTCCCAGCTGAGTTCGTCGCGCATCGCGCTCGCGCCCACGGACAGCTGTGCCCGCAGTCCGGGGTCCGCCAGCAGTGCGGCGATCGCGTCCGCCCACGTGCGCGGGCTCCGGTCCGCGACGAGCACGCCCGAGACCCCGGGCCGCACGATGTGTGCGAGCCCGCCCACGCGGGAGGCGAGGACGGGCGTGCCGGTGGCGACGGCCTCGGCGGCGACGAATCCGAAGGATTCGGACCGGGACGGGACGACGACGAGGTCTGCGGCCCGGTACCAGTCCGCCAGGATCGCTGCCGGGACCGGGTCCCGGAACTCGAGGAGGCTGCCGGCCGCCGAGGCCTGGGCTCGCTCCTGCAACCGTGTCGCGTCCGCTTCGCCCGAGGCCCCGCCCAGCAGGACGACGCGGGTGCGGCGGGCGAGGACGGGGTCGGAGACGGCGAGATCCGCGAGTGCCTCGAGGAGGATGTCCGTGCCCTTGACGTGCTGCATGCGGCCGACGCCCAGGACCAGGAGGTCCGCGGATTCCATGCCGATCGCCCGGCGGGCGTCCTGGACGGGGCCGGGTCGGAAGGTCGCGGTGTCGACGCCGGGCGGGACGACGCGGATCCGGGCGGGGTCGGCGGCGAGGAGGTGCTCGAGGTCGTGCGCCTCCGAGGGCGTGTTGGCGAGGAGGACGTCGGCCTCCTGCGCGATGCGGGCCTCGGCTGCCAGGCGCAGGGCGGGTTCCCGCGCCTCGCCCAGGTCGCGGTCCTTCACGAGGGCGATCGTGTGGAAGGACATGGCCAGGGCGGGGCCCTTGGTCGGGGTGGCGGCGGGGCCCGTGCCCGGGGTGGGGTCTGTGCCCGGGGCGGCGGCGAGCGCTCGCAGCTCGCAGGCGACGAGGCCGGACACCCAGTAGTGCGCCCACACGACGTCCGCGTCGCGCAGGAGCGGTCCCAGCTGCGGGTCCGCGGCGATCCGCCGGGCGATCGCGGAGGCCTCCCCGCCCATCTCGTCCTTCGTCGTCGCGTCGACGGCGAGGATGTGGAGGCGGACGCCCTCGTCGAGGTCGACGGCGGCGTTCTGCTGCGCCGCGGGGTCCGCCGTGAGGATGTCGACCGTGTGGCCGGCGCGCACCAGGTGCGCGGCGGTGTGCGCGACGTAGACGTTGAGGCCCCCGGCGTCCCCGGTGCCGGGCTGCGCCGCGGGCGAGGTGTGGAGGGAGAGGAGGACGATGCGCACGATCGGAGTCTAACCGGGGTGCGGGCCGCCGGACGGGGCGCGGCGCAGGGCGCGTGCGACCCGGGTGGCGAAGCGGTGGGCGCGCGACCGGCGCAGGCGATGGCTGGCCGACCCCGGCGCGGGGTCGAGCCCCAGCGCGTCCGTCACGTCGGCCGATCGTGTCCGGTACCGCGCGTGGGCGGCGACGAGGTCGAGGTCGTGCTCGTCTGTCAGTGCGCAGAGGAAGCGGTCCGCGGTCCACAGTGCATAGCCGCGCAGTGTGTCCGGCAGCGGGGCGAACGCGTGGACGTCATCGCTCACGAGGACGTCGATGCCCAGCCGCAGTGCGGCCTCGTCGAGGTGGGCATCGTCCGGGTCGAGGACGTGGGGGCGGGGCGGGTCCGTGCGATGGGTGGGAGCCCGGCCGGCGGACGAGGTGGCTGGCTGCTGGGAGCTGGCCGCGGCCTCGGGAGCGGCCTGTCGGCCGGCATCCTCACGGGTGAGGGAGTCGATCCGCAACTGGGCGGCTCTGCCCGCCCGCGCCCGGTCGAGGCGGGGGTCGATGCGCCGCAGGGCGTGCCGCAGCTCGTGGATGACACCGTCCGTGATGAACAGGTGCGGGCGCGCGTCGTCCGGG
>DWZY01000129.1 GCA_019117325.1 Candidatus Brevibacterium intestinigallinarum | reverse complement strand
CGCTCCTGGCGTTCGCTACGGCACGGACGGCGGGTGTCCCGGCCGCGACGATCGTGGCAGGGCTCTCACGATACAGAACACGAAGCGTCCG
This sequence comes from Candidatus Brevibacterium intestinigallinarum, assembly GCA_019117325.1. GTDB lineage: Bacteria > Actinomycetota > Actinomycetes > Actinomycetales > Brevibacteriaceae > Brevibacterium > Brevibacterium intestinigallinarum. The sequence continues at coordinate 2,524 of DWZY01000129.1, read as the reverse complement.
GCAGAACCTCGTGGAGGTGGGCGGCTATCGTCTCTTCGTTGATGCCTACAACTCGAACCCACTCTCCCTCCGCTCGGCGATCTCCACGATGTGCGATATGCCTGTTCGAGACGGCGCGCGGCGAATCGCGGTCCTGGGCGACATGGGCGAGCAGGGAACGAAGGCTGCGGAGAACCACAAGGCGGTGGGCGAGTTCATCGCTGACTCACGGGTGGACCTCGTGCTGTGCCACGGCGAGGGGATGGCCCACACCGCCGCGGCGCTTCAAGCGACGGGCCGGCCAGTTCGGCACGCCGCAAGTCCGGAGGACCTGATCATCGACGTCCGCGATCATGTCCGGCCCGGAGACCTCGTTCTGTTCAAGGCGGCCGGCTCAGTCGACCTGGTCAAGACGGTCGTCTACCCTGTCTTCGGCAAGGTCGTCTAAGCCGGCCATACCGTCCGCGTCGTACGTCGTCGGGGGTGGAAGCACGAGAACGAAGCACATTCCCGCGACCACATGACTGAGGAGACGACCGCTATGGTCAACACCCCCGATCGCCAGACTGCCGGCACGACTGTGCACGAATCCTCTCCGGACAGCGACCCCGTTGTCCGTCTGGGGAAGAACCTCAAACCCCACTGGGTGTGGGCGATCGCGCTCGGGTCTGCGATCGGCTGGGGCGCCTTCATCCTCCCGGCCGACTGGATGCGGGATGGCGGAGGACCGCTCGCCGCCATGCTGGGTCTGGCGATCGGCGGAGTGCTCATGATCGTCATCGGCGTGTCGTACGGATACCTGGCCCGCGTGTTCCCCGTGTCCGGCGGCGCCTTCGCCTACACGCTCGTGGGCTTCGGCCGCACGCACGCCTTCATCTGCGCGTGGTTCATGACCCTGGGCTACACCTCGATCGTCGCCCTCAACGCCTCCGCGCTCGCCCTCCTGGGCAAGCACACGGTGCCGCAGATCATCGAACTGGGCCACCTCTACTCCGTCGCCGGCTGGGACGTGTACCTGGGCGAGATCGCCGTCGCGACCCTGGCACTGGTGCTCTTCGCCGTCGTGAACGCACGCGGCGCCAGCCTGTCCGGCCGGACCCAGTTCATCTTCTGCCTCGTCATGATCCTGGCGGTCGTCGCCCTGGTCGTGGGCGTCCTCGCCTCGCCCACCGGCAGCTTCTCGAACGTCACCCCGCTGACGGACGGCACGGTGAACCCGCTGGTGGGCATCACCGTCATCGTCGCGATCGCCCCGTGGGCCTACATCGGCTTCGACAACATCCCCCAGGCCGCCGAGGAGTTCGACTTCCCCGCCCACAAGGCCTTCCGCCTCATCTTCTGGTCGCTCATCGTCGCCGCCGCGCTGTACTGCGCGATGATCCTCGCGACCGCCTCCGCCGCACCCTGGCAGGAGCTCATGAGCGAGGACCGCGTGTGGGCGACGGCGGACGCGATCACGAGCTCCCTGGGCGGCGTGGGTCTGGCCCTCCTCGTCATCGCCGCGCTCATGGGGATCGTGACGGGCCTCAACGGGTTCTACGTCGCAGGCTCCCGCGTGCTCCTGGCCCTGGGCCGCGCCCAGATGATCCCGCGCGTCTTCCAGCGCGTGCACCCGCGCTTCGGGACGCCGCACTACGGGATCCTCTTCGTCATGCTCGTCTCGTTCATCGCCCCGTGGTTCGGCCGGACGGCCCTCAGCTGGATCGTCGACATGGCCTCGATCGGCTTCACGTTCGCGTTCCTCTACACGAGCGCGTGCGCCTACCGGATGCTGCGCTGGTCCGGTCAGGGCGACCGCGCCGGCATCGAGGGCTCCGCCTCGACCTGGCGCAAGCTCGCCGCCGCAGCAGGCGTCGTCATCGCGATCGCCTTCATCCTCCTGCTGCTGGTCCCCGGCTCCCCGGCACAGCTGTCCGTCCCGTCGTTCCTGGCGATGGGCGCCTGGATCGTCATCGGCGCCGTCTTCTTCGCCGCGCGCCGGTCCCACAACAAGACGCTCACGGACGAGCAGGTCGACCAGGCGGTGCTGGGCACCCGCCGCCCGGAGTTCCTCGTCCGCTGACACCCGCCGCCGAGGCCGCGGTCACCCGGACCGCCCGCGCCGGCCGCCGGCCCGCCCGGGCTCAGGTGGCGGTGCCCTGCCCGCGGCCGCCGAGCTCCCGGGCGATCTCCTGCGCACTGAGCCGGAAGGCCCGGGGTGCTGCGGGCAGCCACCAGGACGCGGGCACCTCGGTGACGACGACCTCGGCGGAGGGGTTGAGGAGGGCGACGCTCAGGGCGGCCGTCGACGGCAGGGACCGGACCCGGGTGCGCGGGGGCAGGGCGGAGAGGCGCAGCTCCAGCGGCAGCCCGGCGTCCTCGACCCGGATCCGCGGCTCCCGGGCCAGGTCCGCGAGGAACGCCGGGTCCTCCCGCCGGTGCGGGTAGTAGGTGACGGGACCGTCCTGCGCGGCGGCGCGCACCCAGGTCCGGTAGGACCGTGCGTCGACGAGGCCGTCGGCGACCATCGAGGAGCCGATGACGACGCCCGCTGCGGTGGCGAGTG
>DWZY01000128.1 GCA_019117325.1 Candidatus Brevibacterium intestinigallinarum | reverse complement strand
GACCACCCCCGTCTTGAACGAACGATCGGACAGTCCTATGCTCGAGGGCTGACGCGCGATTGCGCGCGGACGCACCACACGGAGGTTCAATGACGACCGCGGCCACGGGCACAGCAGAGCTCAGCACAGGGGACGAGCATCCCGGTCAGCGACGGGGCTACTACCCCGCGCACATGCCGGAGCACCTGGACTACGTCCCGGCCGCGGTGCCGGAGATCCTGCTGTCCGCGGCCAAGCGCCACCCGGACCGCATCGCCTTCGTCGACGGCGAGGACGCGCTCACCTTCGCCCAGCTGCGCGACCGGGCCCTGCGCCTGGCCGCCCGCCTCGCCGCGGACGGTGCTGGCCCGGGCCGGGTCGTGGGCATCCAGCTGCCCAACGTGCTGGACTTCCCCGTCGCCTACTTCGGGGTCCTCCTCACCGGCGCGGCCGTCACCCTCGTCAACCCGCTGCAGCCGGCGCCCGCCCTGGCCCGCCAGCTGTCCGATGCCGGCGCGCACCTCCTCATCGTCCACCCCGCGCACCTGGCCGCCGCCCGCGAGGCCGCACCTGAGCTGGACCTCAGCCGCGTGCTCGTGACGGAGCCGTCGTGGGCCGGCACCGCGACCGAGGCCGAGGTCGCCGCCGCCCGCGACCTCACCTCCGACGCCGCGCAGCCCGTGTTCGTCCCCTTCGCCGAGGCCGTTGCCGGTTCCGACACCCCCGCCTTCTCCCCCGTCCTCGTCGACGAGGGGGAGGTCGCGCACTTCCAGTTCACCGGCGGCACGACCGGGCGGTCGAAGGCCGTGCGCGTCCTCCACCGCAACGTGATCGGCAACCTCACGCAGGCCTCGGCGTGGCGCCTCCACTCGCGCATCGTGCGCGATGCGGACGGCGACCTGGCCCTCGAGCCCATCGAGGAGCTGGGCGCACCGCTCCTGGTCCCCGGCGAGGGCGTCTCCATCCAGGTGCCGCCGCTGTTCCACGCGCAGGGCATCTCGAGCGTCGCGATGTTCGTCCTGGGCGGCATCACGACGGTGCTGACCGGCCGCTTCCGCCCTGACACGTTCCTGGACCTCTGCGACCGCTGGCAGGCGCAGTACACGTCCGGCAATCCGCCCATGTACCTGGCGCTCGCGGCGCACTCTGCGCAGACCGGCCGCCAGGCGACCACCGTCCGCGCAGCCCTCTCCGGTGCCGCCCCGCTGGATGCCACGTCGCTGTCGAAGATCGCCACCGTCATGCCGAACGCGGTCGTGGGCGAGGGCTACGGGCTCACCGAGGGCACGTGCATCGTCACTGCCTCGGACCTGACACCCGGCGGCGTGCGCCGCGCCGGCACCGTGGGCGTCCCGATCCCGGACACGGAGGTGGAGATCCGCTCTGCCGACGGCGCCCAGGTCCTGCCCGCCGGCACCGAGGGCGAGCTGTGGGTCCGCGGCCCCCAGGTCACCGACGGCTACCACGGCGCCCCGGAGCTCACCGCCGCCCAGTACGTCGACGGCTGGTTGCGCACCGGCGACGTCGCCTCCGTCGACGCGGAGGGCTTCATCCGCATCCACGACCGCGCGAAGGACATGCTCCTCTACAAGGGCTACAACGTGTACCCGCGCGAGCTCGAGGACATCGTCACCGCCCACCCCCGCGTCGCGCAGGCCGCCGTCGTGGGCCGCCCGGATGCGGACGTGGGAGAGATCCCGGTCGCCTTCATCGTGCCCCGGCCCGCGCCCGAGGCCGCAGAGGCCGCCGCTGCCGGCAACGCCGAGGCGCCTGGGCAGTCCGATTCGGGACAGTCCGACTCCGCAGCGCAGGACGAGGCGCTCGTCGCAGAGATCATGGACTGGTTCGCGCAGCAGGTCCTGCCGTACCAGAAGATCCGCGAGGTCCACCTGGTCGATGCGCTGCCCACCTCGACCGCGGGCAAGGTGCTCAAGACGGAGCTGCGCACGCGCCTCTGACTCATACGCGCCTCTGAGCCCGTCCGGCACAGAGCCCGTCCGGCACAGAGCGCGCACGACACAGTCGCCACGCACCGGCGGCGGGTTCCCGAACTGCGACACGGGGCCCGCCGCCGTCGCCGTTCGTCCTCCTAGACTGTCCGCATGGACATTCCGAACGCATCCGTGCACGACATCCCCGACGGCGCACCCATCCTCGACGTCCGCTCGGACGACGAGTGGGCGGCTGGCCACATCGACGGTGCCCTCCACATCCCGCTGGCGGACCTGCCCGCCCGCTACGACGAGCTGCCCTACGACGTCGACGTCTACGTCGTCTGCCGCACCGGCGGCCGCTCGCGCCAGGCCGTCGCGTGGCTCAACGCGAACGGCTTCGACGCGATCGACGTCACCGGCGGCATGGGGTCCTGGAACCTGGACAACGGCAAGCCGATCGTCGCCGAGGGCGACGCCGAGCCGTGGGTGATGTGACGCGCGCATGACCCCGACTCACCGGCTCCTCGCCGCTCCCGCCGCGGCGGCCGCCGCCCTCCTCCTGCTGTCCGCCTGCACGCCGGGGTCCGAGCCTGAGCCCCAGGACTCGTCCGCGGCGGCAGAGCCCGCGACCACGGCCTCGGCGACGGCGGAGGCCGGGGACGAGTACCCCGCGGCCGTCTCCCGCGACCTCGACCTGGACTTCGGGGCGACGACCTACGATCGGTTCCCCGCGTGCCACCATGACGGCCCGGTGACGGTGCAGGGCGGGCGGTCCGTCTTCACTCCGTCGGACCCCACCGATGAGATGGGGGACGCCGAGGTCGAGCTCACCATCACGGGTGCGCCCACCTTCCTGGAGATCGGGCCCGGCGGCCGCGTGTACGCGTCCGTCCCCTTCACCTGCGAGGCGACCGGCGGCGGGGCCGCGGTGCTGGACTCCGGTGAGTTCATCGCGGGCGGGACCCAGGAGGCCATGAGCATCGTGGGGATCGTGACCGCCGGTGACGCCCTGGACGACGGCCCGGGCGATGCGTCCGGCGGCGAGGCGAACGCCTCGAGTGCTGCGAACATCCAGCTGCGGGAGCCGGCGGGCATCGGCACGACCGTCGTCCACTCGAGCCTGCGCAACGGCGACGGCTACCGGTACTACTCGCGCGCGGCGCAGGACGGCGACACGGACACCCCCAGCCAGACCGTCTGGACGACGGTCCAGTGGGACGACGAGGCGGGCGCCATCCGGCAGCTGGAGCGCTCCGAGGACCTCCTCGAGACGGTGCCCCGACCGGACGAGACGCTCGTCCTCGCAGCGAACGGGGATGACGGGATCATCCTGGGCGAGGAGGACCTGGACGAGCAGGGGACCTTCGACGCGATCGCGGAGTTCCTGGGCGATCCCACGGACGAGTCGTCTGAGTTCGCGGAGTCCGGCGACCACCAGGGCTACCGGTCGGAGACGAAGGTGTGGGACGGCCTGACCGTCACCCTCTACTCGCCGGCGGACGGCGAGCCGGACTGGGTGGGCACGTGCCTGGCCTGGAGCGGCGATCTGGGCGACATGCCGCAGTCCGTCACGGTGGGCTCACCCGTGCAGCTGGGCTCCAGCATGGACCAGTACCCGCACCTGAGCGTCGAGGACGCACCCCACGTGCGCGGCGGCGAGGCTCCCGGGATGGTCGACGACGGCAGTGGCCGGTACACGTTCGACGTCGTGGGCGGGACCGCGGAGACCGGGATGATCGACACCCTGACGTCCGGGACCGGCTGCGCCCGCGACTGACGCGCCGCAAGATCCGGAGGCCACTATGCGAGAACTTCGCCCCGGTGGCCTCCGGATCTGTGCATAGTGTGGGCATGCAGAACAGAGCAGGCCAGCAGGCGGAGGACCGCGACCTCGTCGACATCCCCGACCTCCTCGATGCCTACCACGACCTCGTCCCGGATCCGTCGATCGCAGAGCAGCGAGTGGCGTTCGGAACCTCGGGGCACCGCGGCTCCAGCCTGCGTCGCTCCTTCAACGAGGCACACATCGCCGCAACGACGCAGGCGATCGTCGACTACCGCCGCGAGCGGGGATACACGGGGCCCGTCTTCGTGGGTCGCGACACCCATGCCCTGTCCGAGCCCGCCTTCCTCACCGTCATGGAGGTGCTGGCCGCCCAGCAGGTGCCCGCGATGATCGACGACCGGGACGGGTTCACCCCCACCCCGGCGGTCTCCCACGCGATCCTCGCCCACAACCGGGAGCGCGCGGGCGCGCACGGCACCGCCGACGGCATCATCATCACCCCCAGCCACAATCCGCCCGAGGACGGCGGCATCAAGTACAACCCGCCCCACGGCGGACCGGCGGAGGCTCCGATCACCGCGTGGATCGAGCAGCGGGCCAACGAGCTGCTGGAGCGGGGCTGGGAGTCGATCCCGCGCACCGCGTTCCAGCGGGCGTACCACCTCGAGAACACGACGAACTTCAACTTCCTCGACGCGTACGTGAGCGACCTGGGCTCCGTCGTCGACCTCGATGCCATCCGGGGTGCGAACCTGCGGATCGGCGCGGACCCACTGGGCGGCGCGGCCATCGACTACTGGGTGGCGATCGGCGAGGCCCACGACCTCGACATCACGGTCGTGAACCCGGAGGTGGACCCCACCTTCTCGTTCATGACCCTCGACTGGGACGAGCGGATCCGCATGGACTGCTCGTCGCCCCACGCGATGGCCTCCCTCGTCGCGGCACGGGACGACTACGACCTGGCGCTGGGCAACGACGCGGACGCGGACCGGCACGGGATCGTCACCCCGGACGCGGGCCTCATGGACCCCAACCACTTCCTGGCCGTCGCGATCGATCACCTGCTGACCCATCGGCCCGAGTGGCCGGCCGCAGCCCGGGTCGGCAAGACGATCGTGAGCTCCGCGCTCATCGACCGCGTCGTCGCGGCGGCGGGCCGTGAGCTCGACGAGGTGCCGGTGGGCTTCAAGTGGTTCGTCGACGGACTGCTGGACGGCTCCCTCGCCTTCGGCGGCGAGGAGTCCGCCGGCGCCTCGTTCCTGCGCAGCGACGGCAGCACGTGGTCGACGGACAAGGACGGGATCATCATGGGCCTGCTGGCCGCAGAGATCCTGGCCGTCACGGGGAAGTCCCCGTCTCAGAGGTACGAGGAGCTCGCCCAGGCCCACGGCACGACCGCCTACGCCCGGATCGATGCCCCGGCCACGCCCGCGCAGAAGGCCGCACTCAAGGAGCTCAGCGCGCAGGATGTGCCGAGCACCCAGCTGGCCGGCGATGACATCACGGAGGTCCTCACCGAGGCCCCCGGCAACGGCGCGGCGATCGGCGGACTGGTGGTCCGCACCGAGCACGCGTGGTTCGCGGCCCGCCCGTCCGGCACCGAGGACGTCTTCAAGATCTACGCCGAGTCCTTCCGCGGTGCCGAGCACCTCACGCAGGTGCAGGAGGAGGCCCGCGCGATCGTCGACGCGGCCCTGGCCTGACGCGCGCCGTAGGATCGGCCTCATGCTGCGGACGTACTCGGAGATCTTCGCGCTGCCCGGAGCGCTCAGATTCTCCCTCGCCGGGCTGGTCGCCCGGCTGCCGATCGCGGTGCTGGGGATCGGCATCGTGCTCTTCATCCAGGGCGAGACCGGGTCGTACGAGACGGCAGGCCTCGTCACGAGCGTCTTCATGGTCGTCCAGGCGATGACGAATCCGCTCATCGCCCGCCTGGTGGACGCGCACGGGCAGGCCCGGATCATGGTGCCCGTCGTCTGCATCCACCTCGTCGCCCTCGTGGGGCTGCTCCTGTCCGTCCTCCTCGACTGGTGGGTGGGCACCGTCTTCCTGAGCGCGGGCCTGGCCGGGGCCTCGGTGGGCAGCCTGGGCTCGCTGGTCCGCGCCCGCTGGAACGCGATCGTCAAGAACTCGCGGCAGCTGGACACCGCCTTCAGCTGGGAGGCGGTGGCGGACGAGATCCTCTTCGTGTCCGGCCCCGTCCTCGTGACCGCACTGGCGACCCTGTGGATCGCACCGGCCGGCGTGCTCATCTCCGGCCTGGCCACACTCGTGGGCGCCCTGCTGTTCTACCCGCAGAAGGCGACGGAGCCCGCCCCGCGCGGGCGGTCCAGCGACCGCTCCGGCCGCGTGCTCACGCACCCGGGCATCTTCATCGCCATCATCTGCCAGGTGTTCCTGGGCGTCGTCTTCGGCGCGATCGACGTCATCGCCGTGGGATTCGGCGATGCGCAGGGGGCCAAGGCCTTCGCGGGCATCGCCCTGAGCGCCCTGGCAGCGGGATCGCTGGTGGCCGGTGCCGTGTACGGGGCGGCGGACTGGCGGCTGGCCGCCCGCTTCCGCTTCCCGCTCATGCTGGTCATCCTCACGGCCGGGACGTGGCTGCTCCTGCTGGCGAACGACATGGTCCTCTTCGCGCTGCTGCTCTTCGTCGTGGGCGTCGGCATCGCGCCCAGCCTCATCGCGGTCAGCTCCGTCATCCAGACGCTCGCGCCGCCCGAGCGGCTCACGGAGGCCCTCGCGTGGATCTCGACCGCCCTGGGCTTCGGCGTCGCGATCGGATCCGCCGCGGCCGGCACCGTCATCGAGCGACTGGGCGCGCACGAGGCGATCTGGATCGTCGCCCTCTGCGCGACGGCGGCGCTGGTCATCTCCGCCGCAGGACTGCGAGCGATGGACCCCGCCCGCACCGTCACTCCGCACCGTCCGCGCCGCGAGCGGATCGACACCGCGCAGCAGCCCTGACCTCACCTCCGCGGCCATCCGCGGGCGGCCGTCTCACCTGCATGAACGGCGCTTCTGCGCCAGGGGGACAGAGCGCGGATCCTCCGCTACACTGAGTCCACCGTGGCGGTCACGCTGAAACATGTGTGGCCGTCATGGCGAAACGTCACCGGCGCGTTCCGCGCCCGGGCCACCCGTGCCACAGCGTCGTGCGACACGGTCCGCCCCTCCTGTCCCGCTAGGGTGGTGCGCATGCACATCCTCCTGGCCTGCGACAAGTTCAAGGGCACACTCACCTCCGCCCAGGTCGCGACCGCACTGAGCCCCGCTCTCACGGACTCCGGCCACACCGTCGCGTCCGTCCCGATCGCCGACGGCGGCGACGGCACGGTCGCCGCCGCACTGGCCGCCGGCTTCGAGCCCCGCACCGCGACGGTCGCGGGCCCGCTGGGACAGCCGGTCACGGCGACGTGGGCGCGCTCCGGTGACACCGCCCTCGTCGAGCTGGCCGAGGCCTCGGGCATCGCCCTCGTCACTCCCACCCGCGACTCCGCGCTCAACGCCGGCACGCACGGGACGGGCGAGCTCATCACGCACGCGCTGGACGCCGGCTGCACCCGGATCGTCCTGGCGGTGGGCGGCTCATCGTCGACGGACGGCGGGGCCGGAATGCTCACCGCGCTGGGCGCACGGCTGCTCAACGACGCCGGGCAGCCGGTGCCGCCCGGTGGGCTGGGTCTGCTCGAGATCGACCGCATCGACCTGACCGGCGTCGACTCCCGTCTGCGCGACGCGCAGGTGATCCTCGCCAGCGACGTCGACAACCCCCTGCTGGGCGACGTGGGAGCGGCCGCCGTCTACGGTCCGCAGAAGGGGGCACAGCCCACCGAGGTCGCACTCCTGGACCGCGCACTCACCCACTTCCGCGACCGGCTGGCCGAGGCCGTGGGACTGAGCAGCCGCCTGGCCGAGGGCACGACGGTCGAGGATCTCGCCGTCACCGCTGGCGCGGGCGCGGCCGGAGGCACCGGGTTCGGCGCGCTCGTCGTGCTGGGCGCGCAGATGCGCCCGGGCGCCGACTACATCATGGAGATCGTCGGCTTCGCAGACGCACTGGAGGCGGCGGACGTCGTCGTCACGGGCGAGGGCCGCTTCGACCGGCAGACCCTGCACGGGAAGGGACCCGGCGAGGTCATCGACCGCGCGCAGGCGGCGGGCCTGCCCGTCTGGGTGGTGTGCGGGGCCGCGGAGCTCACGGCCGAGGATGCTCCCGGCGTCACCGGCATCATCGAGCTGCGCGACCTGGCGCCGGTCGAGGCGTGCCTGGCGGATCCCGCCCCGGTCGTCGAGCAGGCCGGTGCGCGCCTGGCGGAGCAGCTGCAGGGCTGAGGCGCGCACCGACTGCGCGAGCTCCTCGTCAGCCGGGTCGGCTGCACCCGAGCATCCGGCTCCTCAGCCCAGAGACGACGATGCCCGCGAAGCGAACGCTTCGCGGGCATCTGCCTGTCCGGCCTCAGCTGAGGCGCGGCGTCACGACTTGTCGGACTCCGGCTTCTGGGAGGTCTCCGGGTTGCCGGGGGTGCCGGGCAGGCCCTTCTGCTTGCGGGTCAGCAGCATGACGACGAGGACGACGATCGCCAGTCCGCCCACGCCCAGCAGGATCATCATGGGGGTGGACATGCCCGACGAGCTCGCGTCCTCGCTCAGCGCACCCTGCTCCTGGGCGCCCTCCTCGGGCTGGTCGACGGCTGCGCCGCCCAGCTCGGCAGCACCCTCGTCCTCGCCCTCAGCGGCCTCGTCGCCGCCCTCCTGGCCAGCGCCCACGGCGTCGGTGAGCGTGAAGTCGAACTCGCCGGAGATCGGGTGGCCGTCGGAGGACACGACGCGCCACTGGACCGTGTAGGTGCCGGGCGTCAGGTCATCCGGCAGTGCGGAGGACACCTGCGTGCCCTCGACCGTCACCTCGCCGGCGGAGACATCGTCCCCGCCGTCCTTGAGCACCTGGACCTCCGTGCCGACGTCCTGGATCTCGCCGCTGAAGTCCATCTCGATCCACTCCGGCTGCTCATCGAGCTCCGCCCCGTCCTCCGGATTCGAGCCGACCAGCTGGTCATGGGCCTGTGCCGCCTGCCCCATGACGAGGCCGAACAGCATGAGCAGCCCGGCCACGGCCAGGGCGAGAGTGCGAGAGCGCAGGGACACGATTCCTCCTCAGGATGAACGTCTGTCCGTCCGGAGCGCACAGTGGTGCGCCGGACACCCGTCGATTATCCCCGACGCGCCTGGGAACTTCATCCCGGGCCCGTCTCCTCCTAGTGTGGGGGCATGACAACCCAGCACAGCGCCGACGCCGGCCAGGCCCCGCAGGACTCCACCGCGATCCGCCCCCAGGACGACCTCTACCTCCACGTCAACGGCGAGTGGATCGACTCGCACGTCATCCCGGACGACCGTGCCGCCGACGGCGTCATCCGCCGCCTGTTCGACACGGCGGAGGAGAAGGTCCGCGACATCATCACCCACGCGGGCCAGCAGGACGGCGAGGAGGCGCAGAAGGTCGCGGACCTCTACGCGTCCTTCATGGACGAGGATCGCGTCGAGGCACTGGGCCTCTCGCCGCTCGACGCCGACCTCGACGCGATCGCCGCTGCGGCCGACCACCAGGAGCTGGTCCGCGTCCTGGCGAAGCTGGAGCGCTCCGGCGGCCCCGGCGCCCTGGGCGCCTATGTGTCCGCGGACGCGAAGGATCCGGACACGTACGTCCTCTACGTCCACCAGAGCGGGCTGGGCCTGCCGGACGAGTCCTACTACCGCGAGGACCAGCACGCGGCGGTCCGCGACGAGTACGTCGCCCACCTCGCACGGTTCGCGGCCCTCACCGGCCTGGACCGGCGGACGGACCGCGATGCCCAGCAGATCGCTCGCGCCGTCTTCGACTTCGAGACGCGTCTGGCTGGTCGCCACTGGGACGTCGTGGAGACCCGCGACGCGCAGAAGACCTACAACCGCATGACCCCCGCCGAGGCCGCGGAGACCGCCGGCGACTTCGACCTGGGCGCATGGCTGGCCGAGGTGGGCGCGGCGGACG
>DWZY01000127.1 GCA_019117325.1 Candidatus Brevibacterium intestinigallinarum | reverse complement strand
CGATCGCGCCCTCGAACAGCCAGCTGACGGTCTGCAGTCCCGTGTGCGGGTGCGGAGCGACGTCCATGCCGCCGGTCTCCGACACATCGGAGGGGCCGTAGTGGTCGACGAAGCACCAGGCGCCGATGAGGGAGCGCTGGCGCTGCGGCAGCGTGCGGCGGACCAGCATCGCGCGGGGCCCGCCCAGCGGGACCTCCCGCGCGGAGATGAGTTCGACCGGCGCGCCGTCCGCGCACGCGGCGTCCGGACCCCGCAGGCCCTCGCTGTGGCAGAGGACCTCCGCCGGCTTCGTCTCGACGTTGCTCACGATCGCCTCCTGACGCAGGGCGTGCGCGCAGATGAGGGGACGCGCACCGCACTCCCAGCCTAGTGCGCCGTGTCGGTTCCGTCAGTCCGGCTTCGGGGCGGAGGAGCGGATCCTGAACGTCGCGGTCGCCGTCGCGCCCTCGACGCCTGACTCGTCCAGCAGATCCGCGTCCAGGAACGCGATGCCGCGGCCCTTTGGGGGCGCAGGCGTCCGTGTCCGGTGAATCCCCCGGCCCCCGCAGGGGCGAGGAAGTGCGTGGCGATGTCCAGCGTGGGCGCCTCCGTCCCCGCCAGCAGCGTCGCGCGGATCGTGGGGCCCTCACCAGTGGGAGGACGCGGATCTGTGTCGTGCGTCCCCGCAGTCTTCCATGACCGGCCTCACACCGAGTCCGTGGTGGTCGGTACCCTGCTGACATGGAGGCTCACATGGACACAGGCACCGGCGATCGTCCGTCGATCGCGACCGCGGACCTCTACGACGAGCGGGGTGACGAGCTGGACTCGTGCCCCCTCCAGTTCCAGGATCTGGGTGGGAGGACCGCGTTCTCCGGACCCATCCGCACCATCCGCTGTCTGCGCGACAACGCGCTCGTCAAGGCGCTCCTGGCGACGCCGGGCGACGGCGCGGTGCTCGTCATCGACGGACGCGGGTCGCTCGAATCGGCCCTCATGGGCGACCTCATCGCGGCCTCGGCGGTCGACAACGGCTGGGCCGGCGTCATCATCCACGGCGCGGTCCGGGACCGGGCGGCCCTGCGCACTCTGGACCTGGGGGTCAAGGCGCTGGGCTCGAACCCGCGCAAGTCCGCGAAGGACGGGGCGGGGGAGCAGGATGTGCCCGTCGAGTTCGGCGGTGTCACGTTCACCCCGGGTCGCATGCTGTGGGCGGATGACGACGGGATCCTGATCGAACGATGAGCACGGAGGACCTCGTCGTCGTCTTCCTGCCCGGGACGCACCTGAGCCCGGCCTCGTTCGCGGAGGTCCCGGTGCCCTCGCGCCACGAGGCGGTGTCCGTCGCGTGGATGGAGCAGGAGCGACCGTGCACTCTGGCCGCGGCCGCGCGCTCCGCCGTCAACGCGGCGGGCCAGGCGCGGTGCGTCCTCGTGGGGCACTCGACGGGCGCGGCCATCGCCGCGACGGCAGCGTTCGCGTTCCCGCAGCAGGTGCGCGGGCTGGTGCTGCTGGACTCGGGGCCGGACATGCGCGGCCACTCCTCGATCGACTCGATGCTGACGGAGCTCGAGGACCCCGTCCCGGACGAGGTCCTCCTCCGCCACGCCCGGCGCAACGTGCCGGACGGCAGCCCGCAGGAGTGGCTCGACCGGATGGTCGAGTATGCGCGCCGCGTGGGCGGCGCACCGGCCGCGGAGGTGCTGACGGATCAGGCGGCGACGGATCTGCGCGATCACGGCACCCTCCCGGACCTGCCGGTCGAGGTGTTCCACGGCGGACTGGACCCCAAGCGCTCGCCGGACGATGCCGCCGCGTGGCGGGACGTGTTCCCGCGCGCGCACGTCGTCGTCGACCAGTCCGTGGGCCACACCCCGCAGCTCGAGGCGCCCACAGCGGTGGGGGCTGCACTCCAGCGTCTCCTCCAGCGGCTGAGCGCATGACGGTTGAGTGCGTGACGGGCCTCGCGTGACCCACGACCGCGACCCGGAGTGGAAGCGCCTGCTGGAGCCGGTCGTCCGCGCCGCCGCCCGGCAGCAGCCGGCCACCCGGTACGCGCTGTCCTGCGCCCTGTTCGCGGATGAGGAGCGCGGCTGGTTCTACTCCCAGACCCTCACTCCGCTGGAGCGGGACCGGCTGGAGGCCGGTGACGGGTGGTTCGTGGGGGTGCGCCCCGTCGAGGCCGGCGCCCGGCCCGGCACCTACCGCCGCGGCGGCCTCACGTGGCGGTCCTTCGCCCAGCGCGGTCGCGGCCCGGACGAGCCGGTGCGCGCGCTGCTGGATCAGGTGCACCGCCTCTCCCGCGACGAGCAGAACCTCAACCCGGGCGACGCCGGCGTCCTGCGCCTGGACCGCTATCCCAGCCCGCTGCTGTGGACGCTGCTGGATCGGCTCGCCCGTGCCGGCGTGCCGCTCGTGGGCGAGGGCCTGCTGACCGGCGTGCAGCTGGGCGAGAGGGCCGCGAAGCGCTTCGATCTGCACCGTGACGCCCATGGCCGCGTCCACGTCCAGCCGCAGGTGCGGATCGACGGGCAGGAGGCGGACGCCTTCAGCCTCGTGGGCACGCACGGATTCGCCGCTCTGAACGGGGATCTGGCGACGCCGGGTGCGGCGCTGCAGCTGACGCTCGCACCGCTGGAGCAGCCCGTCCGTGCGGACGAGGTCGAGCTCATGCGCCGCACCGCGCCGCTCGTCATCGACGCCGGCGACACGGTGGAGTTCACGGAGGAGTTCTACCCCGTCCTCCGCCGCGTCGCACCCGTCACCAGCGAGGACGAAACGGTCGATCTGCCGGAGCGTCGGCCCCCTCGCCTGTCGCTGCTCGTCGTCTTCGGCGAGGACGACACGGCAGAGCTCCACTGGTCGTGGCGGTACACCGGACCCCGCCGGGATCTGCCGATCCTGCCGCTGGGCGCGGGGACGGAGGACGCGCTGCGCGACACCGCCGCCGAGGCCGCCGTCCGCAGCCGTGTCGCTCCCCTCTGGCCCGGGGCCGGGACCGTCGAGCGGGAGGACCTGAGCGGTGTCCCCACCGCGGAGTTCGCGATCCGCGTGCTGCCCCGGTTGGAGGCGCTCGACTGCATGCACGTCGAGGTGAGCGGTGTGCGCCCGGACTACCGCGAGCTGACGGAGCCGCCCACCGTGACGGTGACCAGTGAGGAATCGGAGACGTACGACTGGTTCGACCTGGCGTTCCAGGTGACGGTCGCAGGGCGCACGGTCCCGTTCGCCACTCTGTTCCGGGCACTGGCGCAGGGGCGGAAGACCCTCCTGCTGACGGACAAGTCGCTGCTGTCGCTGGACCATCCCGCCTTCGACCGGCTCAAGGAGCTGCTGGATCGGGCGCAGGCGGTGGGGGAGTGGGATCCGCGGGCGCCGAAGATCTCGCGGGTGCAGGTGAGTCTCTGGGAGGACTTCGTCGATGCCGCGGATCATTCGAGCGAGGCCGTGGCCTGGCGGCAGACCGTGGCGGCGCTGCGGGGACTGACGGAGCTGCCGCAGCCGGAGGTGCCCGCGGGACTCACCGCGGAGCTGCGGGACTACCAGCTGGAGGGGTTCGCGTGGCTGAGCCTCCTCCACGATCACGGGCTGGGCGGGATCCTCGCGGATGACATGGGTCTGGGGAAGACCGTGCAGACGCTCGCGCTCATCGTGCGGGCACGCGAGAAGGCGCAGGCGGGTGCGCAGGAGCAGCCGCGGGACGCAGTGGACGGAGCCAGCCCCGCTGGGAGTCCGCCGTTTCTCGTCGTCGCCCCGGCCTCGGTCGTGGGGGTGTGGCGGTCGGAGGCCGCCCGGTTCGCCCCGAAACTGGACGTGCGGGTCATCGACGCGACCCGCGCGCGGCGGCGGACGGACCTGGCTGATGAGATCGCGGGTGCGGACGTCG
>DWZY01000126.1 GCA_019117325.1 Candidatus Brevibacterium intestinigallinarum | reverse complement strand
GTCGTCGAAGATGTCGTGCGTGCCCCAGCCGATGAGATCCGACTGCGAGATGTCTGGATCCTCCCGGCGGTGCATCCGAGCGATGATCTCGCGGCGGGCTTCCGGGACGGCGCTGCCCACGACGGCGCGCGTGCCCCAGTACGTCCGGTCCGAGCGGGACGGGGTGGAGATGTCGTTGAGCTCCCGCCGCATCGCCGCGACGTTCACCTGGCCGCGGTCCGCGTTCGCGGCCATCGCGACGATCGCGCGCACGCGGTCGCCCAGCCGGATCCCGATGTCCAGCGAGATCTTCCCGCCGATCGAGCATCCGATGACGATCGGTGCCTCGATGCCCAGCGCGTCGAGCACGCGGATGTGGAAGTCCGCGTAGTCGCCCAGGTCCGTGACCGGGCCGCCGGGTGCCTGCTCCGAGTGCCCGTGCCCGGGCATGTCCGGGACGAGTACCCGGTAGCCCAGTTCCGCCAGTCCGCGGGCGGCGTCGCGGTACTGCACGCCCGACTGCCCGGCCGTGTGGATCGCGAGGATCGGGACGCCGTCCTCCGGACCCCAGTCCTGGACGAACGCGAGCCGCCCGTCCAGCTCGAGCTGGTGCGCCCGCAGCGGGGTGTGCGCGGGGCGTTCCGCTGCGATCGGGTCGTGCACAACCGCGACAGTGGGTGCCGCGGACGCCGAGGCCGCCTGGGATGTCGTCGTCATCGTCGTCATGCTGTGGCTCCGTTCTGGGCCGGGTGTCCCCAGCCGTCGTCCGCGGCGATCGCGCGGCACACGTCGATGATGCGGATGAGCGCGGTCGTCATCCGGAGGTACTCGTAGCCGGAGCCGGACGAGGACAGCCGCCGCTGCATCGCGGACTCCATGAAGGTGTTCGCGGGGCCCGTCATGAGAGCGACGAACTCCGCCCCGCTCATGTCGACGATGAAGTCCGCACCGTTGATGGAACGGGGAGCGACCTCGAGGACCTGGCCGCGGTAGCAGCGGATGTGGACCTCGCGACCTGCGATCCGCAGGCCGATCGTCCCGTCGTAGGTCTCGATGAGCTGTGCGAACTCCTCATCGGACCGCAGCCGCTCGTCCAGGAGCGTCGCCCACGGGCGCGAGCCGGGCCCGGCCGCTGCGGACGGCTCGGTCAGAGCGGTCAGCAGGCTCAGCTCGACGGTGCCCACGCGCCGTGCCAGGTCCGTGGGCACCTCAGCCGAGGGCGATTCCGTGAGGGTGACCGCGACCTCGGCGACGGTGCCGGCCCGGGACGGCAGCAGTGCGGTGACGGTCGCCTCCGCCTGGACGGTCACGGACGTCCCCGCGGGGACGTCCGCGCCGGGGACCAGGGACACGTGCGCGGACCGGACCTGCGCGTCGCCGCCCAGCGCGCTCACGACCGGGTCCGCCGCGCGGGCGGCGAAGTCGAAGACGCCCGAGGTCGTCGTCACCCCGACCGTCGCGAGCAGTGTCCCGGGTGCGATCGTCGCAGCGGGGGCGGACAGGAAGGGGGGTGAGGCGGTCACGGAATGTCCTTTCCGGGTTCGGGGAGGAGTGGTCACAGGAAGCCCAGCAGCAGGATCGACGCCCCGTAGACGAGGCCCATGAAGATGAGGACGAGGAAGAGGTAGCCCATGACCTCGCGCAGCTTGATGCCGGAGATCGCGAGGACCGGGATGATCCAGAACGGCTGGATCGCGTTCGTCCACTGGTCGCCGTAGGCCACGCCCAGAGCGGTCGCGCCGTAGTCCGCACCCATCTGCTGGGCCGCCTCGATCATGATGGGGCCCTGCACCGCCCACTGCGCGCCGCCCGAGGGGGCGAAGAGGTTGATGAAGCCGCCGGAGAGGAAGCTGAAGAACGGCAGCGTCTCCGGAGTGGAGATCGCGGTGAACAGGCCCGCGAAGGTGACCATGAGGCCGGACCCGGCGAGGATGCCCATGATGCCCGCGTAGATGGGGTACTGGATGAGCACGCCGCTCACCACGCCGATGCTGGTGCGCAGGGAGTCGAGGAACCGGTCCGGGCGGCCGAACAGCAGCAGGGCCAGCGACAGGAAGGTGAGGTTGATGATGTCGAAGTTCACGCCCTCGCCGCCCGCGAAGTGCAGGATCATGTACACGAGGCCCAGCGCGCCCATGAGGATGCCCACGAGCGGATTGCGGTTGAGGCGGTCGGCGAAGGTCTCGCGCGCCTCCTCCTCGACCGGCAGCTCCTCCGCGCGCTGCTCCGGCGGCGCCGTGAATTCGACGATCTCCGACTTCTTCGCGGGGTGGAGGAACGCGACGAAGAACGGCATGACGAGGATGATGACGGCGCTTGTGAGGAGCACGACGGGGTGGAAGATCGTCTCCGAGGTGGGGATGATCCCCATCTGCTCCTCGAGGATGTGTCCCGGGGTCGCGATCGTGAGCGGGATCGTGCCGGACAGCCCGATGCCGTAGAGGGAGAAGCCCGCGTAGCCGCCGGCGACGGCCAGCGGGTAGTGCATGCCGGGCACGGTCTTCGCGAGCTTGCGGGCCAGCACGACGCCGATGACGAGGCCGAAGCCCACGTTCAGCCACGTGCCCAGGGCTCCCGCGAAGGTCGCGATCCCCATGGCGACGCGCGGGCTGCTGACCCGGCTGGCCAGGGCATTGAGCCCGCGGTCGACCAGCGGCGTGTTCGCCAGCATGTAGCCGGTCAGCAGGAGCATCGCGATCTGCATGGAGAACGCGAGGAGGTCCCACGCGGACCCGCCCCACATCCGGGTGACGTCGATGGGGTTCTGCCGCTCGACGACGACCGCCAGCAGGAACGTGACGACCGTCAGGAAGACGGCCACCACGAGGGATTCGGGCAGGAAGCGGTAGAACGCGCGGGACAGGCCAGCGGCGAGGGACTTCATCGTCACTCCGATCGGAGGGGGGCGTGGGGGAGGGCGCTGGAGCCGGGTCTCATCGGTGGACCCGACTGCCGAGTTCTGTGCACCCGCATCACGCAAGAACGAGCGTTCTTGAAGTCCCATGGTAGGTCTCAACCCCGTGAGGGGCAAGGAAGAAGGCCGCGGAGGCTGCATCGTGCAGTCTCCGCGGCCTCAGCGGTCGTCTCCGTGGGTAGGGGCCCTCCGCATCACTCCGAGGCGAGCCAGGCGCGGATCGCGTCGCCGTCCTCGCCCAGTGCGGGCGGTTCCTTCCGGTACGTCGTCGGGGTTGCGGACATGGAAAGGGAGTTGCGGATCGTCGCGACGGAGTCCGGGTCCTCGGTGTGCCAGACCGGGTCCAGCCCCAGCTCGATCGCGGTGCGCAGGCCCTCGCCCACGTTCTGCACTGGCGAGCACGG
>DWZY01000125.1 GCA_019117325.1 Candidatus Brevibacterium intestinigallinarum | reverse complement strand
CAACCTCATCGTCGACCTGCTCTACCCATTGGTCGACCCGCGCCTGCGCCACCGGGGCCGCGTCGGCCGCGCCGCGCGCAAGCACCTCGAGCCCGCCGGCACGGCGAGCGCTGCGACCGGAACCTCGGCAGGCACGAGCCCAGCTGACAGCACCCAGACCGCCACGGCCTCAGCCAGCGCGACCACGGCGACCACGGCCTCGGCGGCCTCGAGCGGTCCGTCTTCAGCAGCAGGTGGCACAGCCTCGGCGCCCCGCACCTCGTCCACGAACGGAGACCCGGCATGAGCACGATCGATCTCACGAGCGCAGACGCTCCGGTCGCGCAGCCCGCAGAGGGTCGCACGGGTCGCGGCCGTCGCGGCCACTCGACGGCCCGCGACCTCCTGACACCGGGCACGATCATCGCCGCCGTCATCCTGGGGATCACGATCCTCTGGGCACTGCTGCCGGGCCTCTTCACGGGGCACGACCCGGTCGACGGCGGGGACACCGCCGCGCTGCTGGCACCGTCCGCGGAGCACTGGTTCGGGACGGACCAGATCGGCCGCGATGTGTATTCGCGCGTGGTCCACGGCGCCTCACGATCGCTGCTGGCCGCGCTCATCGCGGTGGGCGTGGGACTGATCGTGGGATCCGCGATCGGCCTCATCGCCGGGTCGCGCGGCGGCTGGCTGGGCGAGGTGCTCATGCGCGTCGTCGACGTCCTCCTCTCGATCCCCGCACTGCTGCTGAGCCTCACAATCGTCATCGTCCTGGGCTTCGGCATCGTGAACGTCGCGATCGCCGTGGGGATCACCGCGATCGCGCAGTTCGCCCGCCTGTCCCGGTCGCAGGCCGTCACGATCATGCAGGCCGACTACGTCCAGGCGGCCTATGGATCCGGTGGCAGCTACTGGTCCGTGCTCATCCGGCACGTCGTGCCCAACGCGATCTCCGCGGTGCTGGCGCTGGCGGTGCTGCAGGTGGGCAGCGCAATCCTGCAGATCTCCACCCTGGGCTTCCTGGGCTACGGCGCGCCGGCACCCACCCCCGAGTGGGGCCTCATCATCGCCGAGGGCCGCAACTTCGTCGCCACCGCCTGGTGGCTCACCGTCCTCCCGGGCCTCATCGTCATGGCCGTCGTGGTCTCCACGCACCGCCTGGGCACCGCACTGCGAAAGGCAGCCGCATGAGCAGCGAGAAGAACACCGGCGCCGAGGCCCCGGTCCAGTCCAGCGCGGACGGCACCACCCCTGCGACCAGCGCAGGCGCAACCCCGGCGGCTGGCGCAGCCCCCGCATCGGGTGCTGACAGCACTCCCCAGCCCAAGCCGCGCGGTGTGGGTGTGGGCACGCCGCAGAAGTACCGCAGCCGGATCGGCACGGACTACTCGATCGATTACCCGGCTGTGTTCGCGGACCCGGAGGGAACCGCGGATGGGCAGGGGGCCTCGGTCGCGGGAACTGTCCTGCGCGTGCGCGACCTGGCCGTGTCCTACACGACGCGGTCCGGCGAGCCGGCCGCGGCGATCCGCGACGTCGACCTGGACATCCGGGCCGGCGGGATCACTGCGGTCGTGGGCGAGTCCGGATCCGGCAAGTCGACGACGGCGGGCGCGGTCATCGGGCTGCTCGCGTCGAACGCGCAGGTGACCAGCGGTGAGATCCGGCTGGGGGCCCACGGCGAGGACCCGGAACTCGATCTGCGCTCGCTCACGCCCGCGCAGTGGCAGAAGGTGCGCGGGGCCCGGATCGGGTACATCCCGCAGGATCCGGGGACCTCGCTCAACCCGCTCAAGACGGTGGGCGCGAACGTCGCCGAGTCGCTGCGGCTGCACACGTCACTGACTTCGGCGCAGCGCCGGGAGCGGGTGCACCAGCTGCTGGATCGCGTGGGGATCGACCGGCCGCAGATGCGGGCGCAGCAGTACCCGCACGAGCTGTCCGGCGGCATGCGCCAGCGCGCGCTCATCGCGGCGGCGATCAGCCTGGATCCGCAGCTGCTCATCGCGGATGAGCCGACCTCGGCGCTGGATGTGACGGTCCAGAAGCGGATCCTCGATCTGCTGGACGACCTGCGCCGCGAGGCGAACACCGGCATCCTCTTCATCACGCACGACCTGGCCGTCGCCGCCGAGCGCGCCGACGACCTCGTCGTGGTCCGCGGCGGCATCGTCGAGGAGCGCGGCCCGGCCCAGCTGCTGCTGAGCCGCCCGGAGAGCGCGTACACCCGCCGCCTCCTGGCCGACGCACCGTCGATGCAGGCCCTCACCGGTCTGACGGACGGGGCTGAGGCCTCGACAGCGGCTTCGACGTCGGCACCGGCGTCCGACTCGGACGCTGCAGCACAGGCGCCCCTCGTCGAGGTGCGAGGCCTCACCCAGGTCTTCGCCCGCGTCCCGCGAGAGGAGACGCTGGGCGGGGAGCCGGGCGCGGCCTCGGCAGCGGGGGCTGCCTCCGGAACAGGCACATCCGCCGAGGCCGGGGGCACCCAGTCGGCGATCATCGGCATCGAGGACGTGACCTTCAGCGTCCCCGCGGGGACGACGCTGGG
>DWZY01000124.1 GCA_019117325.1 Candidatus Brevibacterium intestinigallinarum | reverse complement strand
GCGAAGAGCGCCGTCAGCACGATCGTCGCCGCGCACGTCCACCCGAACGCGGGGTGCTGCGGCTGGAACTGCGCGAGCCCCATGAACACGGTCGACAGGACGGCGATCCCCAGCCCCAGGCCGGTCTGCTGCGCCGTCGCGACGAGCCCGCCCGTCAGCCCCGCCGCTTCGTCCGGGACCGCCGCCATGACGACGGACACGAGCGGCCCCATCATGAGGCCCTGCCCTCCGCCGATCAGCACGCCCGGCACCTGGTACCACGCGAAGAACGGCTCGACGCCCGTGAGCGCGAACACCGCCACGAGCGCCATGCCCACGCCCTGCACCAGGCTCGCGGTCAGCAGCAGCCGCCGCCCGCCCACGATCGTCCCGCCCCAGGCCGCGACGATCCGCGGCGCCACCGCCGAGGCCCCCACGAACGCCAGCGACAGCGCCGCCGCGACGATGCCGGACTGCCCCGGCGTCAGCCCGTGGCCCTGCTGGCTCACGATCGAGAAGTTGTACGCGTAGCCGCCGATCATCATGAAGAGCACGCAGGCCAGCGCCATCCCGGTGCGCACCGACGGCTCGCTGAGTATCTCCAGCGGCAGGATCGACGGGCCCCGGGACCGCGCGCGCACCCGCAGGTGCCACGCGAGGCCCCCGAAGAGGAGCGCGGACCCGGCCAGGAGCAGGCCCGTCATCACGAGCGGGTCCCACCCTCCGCTGCCCGCTCCTGCCCCCGCTCCCGAGGCCGCACCCGCCGCCGTCTCCGCCCCGCCTCCCAGCGAGGACAGGTCGATGCTCGCGGCACTCGTGAGCCCCGCGATGAGCAGCAGCAGCGCGGCTGCGACCAGGACGGAGCCCCGCGCGTCGAGTCCCAGCGGGGACGCCGAGCGCGACTCCGTCAGCCGCGACGCGCCCCACCACGCGATGAGCGCGGCCAGCCCCACGCTGGCGAAGGCCGCCCGCCAGCCCAGCTGCGGCCCGAAGGCGCTGTTGATGAGACCGCCCACCACCTGTCCGCAGACGGTCCCGCTGCCGGCGAACACGCTGTAGAGGCCCACGGCCCGCAGCCGCGCGGTCCCGCGCAGGACGGACTGGATGCTCGCGAGCGTCTGCGGCGTCGTGACGGCCGCCGCCACACCCTGCGCCAGCCGGGCGACGATGAGGAGCTCGAAAGTGGGCGCACATGCGGTGAGCAGAGCAGTGACCGCCAGACCCAGCGTGCCGATGCGGAACATCCGCCGCCGGCCCCACCGGTCCCCCAGGCGGCCGAAGAAGATGAGGCCCGCCGCGAACGTCGCGGAGTACGCACCCACGACCAGGGAGATGCCGGAATCGCCGATCCCCAGCTCCCGCTGGATACCGGGCGCAGAGATCGCTGCGACCGCGATCGTGTACGTCGCCAGGAACGTGACGACGTAGAGCGGCCACACCGTGGGTGCGGGGTCAGGCTGCAGGTCGTCCACGCGCCGTCTCCTCACCCGTCGTCCTCATCGTCGACCCGTCAGCACTCGAACGCTCGTTCAGTGACGGTCCAGGCTCATCCTAGAACATGAGATGCGCGGGCCTCAGCACTGTCCGTCCTGCAGGCCGTTCGGCTGTCAGCGCGGCCCATCCATCGCGCCGTCCGACCCGTCCGGCTGACCACCCTGCGCGTCCAGCGGCCCGCCCCGGAGGACCAGCAGGAGCGTCGCCCCAGCGGCCAGCAGCGCACCGGTGAACGTGAGGGCCATCGATCCGAATGGGTACATGAGCGCGGTCCACGCGAAGCCCAGCGCCATGCTCACGAAGCGTGCTGTGTTGTGCATCCCGAACGCCAGGGAGTTCCGCCCGGTGTCCGACAGGGACACAGAGAACGCCGCGAGGCTCTGCCCCGCGTTGATCGCGACTCCCATCGTCAGGAGTGCGAGGACGATGACGATCGACTGGAGGACGACGGCGGATTCACCGGGACCTCCGTCCAGCCAGAGCCCCAGGAGCATCGGGACCGCGACCAGCGCTCCCAGCGCGGCGATCGAGGTCGCCCAGCCGCCCCACGCGCGGCGTGCGGCAGACGTGATCCGCGCCGAGGTCGCCATCGCCGCCGCCATCGCGAAGACGATGACTCCCACCGGACCCGGCCCCAGGCCCAGGGACTGCGCCAGCCACAGCGGCAGCGAGGTGAGCACGATGCCCATGATGAACATCGTCGATGCGGCCATCGCGGTCGCCCGCGCGTACCGCCTCTCCAGGAGCGCCCGGGGCGCGACCAGCCGGTCGGATCTGCGCGCCGCGATGACGACGAACGCGACACCGCTCACCAGCGCGGCACCGGCGACCAGCGCGTCCTGGCCCCACGGCAGCCGCTGGCCCACCATCGTCGCGGCGATGACGAACAGCCCGATCGACAGCATGAGGATGAGGACACCGGGCGCGTGGAAGGGCACCTTCCGCCCGGGGATCGACGGGACCAGGAGGAGGACCGCGACGAGCAGAACGGCGGAGACGAGGCCCGCGAAGCCGAACACTCCGCGCCACCCCAGGAACTGAGCGATGACGCCGCCGATGGGCGGGCCCACGGCCTGGCCCACGCCGATCGCAGAGGCCCACGCGGCCAGCGCGGTCGCGCCCTTGTGCGGCCACAGCGCGGGCAGCGCCCTCTGCACGCTGGGCGGGAACGTCGCGCAGGCCATGCCCTGCACGGCGCGCAGCGCGATGAGCATCTCGAGGTTGACGGAGGCGACCGCCGCCAGCTGGGCGGCCGCGAGCACGGCGAGGCCCGCGGCCACGACGCGGATGGGCCCCAGCCGGTCGCACAGCCAGCCGGCCAGCGGCACGAACACCGCCATCGCGACCGTGTAGGCCGCCACGGCCAGCACGACTCGCGAGTCGGACGCCCCGAACTCCTGCTTGATCCACTCGAGCGGCGCGTTGATGATCGTGCCGCCCACGGTCCCGGCCGAGGTCGTCCCCAGCAGTGCGATGTAGGCCAGCTGGCCCGGGGTCCGGCCAGCAGCTCGACTGCTCCCGGGCTCCTCCTCGGGTCCTGTGCGTCGGGCCACCGGCCCTCAGTCCTCCGCCGCGGCGGTTCCGGTCGTCGGGGTCTGGACCCCGGCCTCGGCGGCGGCGCCTGCCGCAGGAGTGGCGAGCCAGCGGCGGACGCGATCCGAGTCCTGCCCCAGCTTCGGCGGTGCCAGATCGTATGAGATCGGGGACTTCGAGAGGGTGATCGGGTTGCGGACCGTGGGGATGACGCGGTCGCCGGTGCCGGTGGGGACGGACGGCTCGAGGCCCATGGACTCGGCGAGCTGGACGCCCTGCTCGATCGAGTTGATGGGGGCGCACGGCATGCCCGCCGCCGTCAGGAGCTCGTACCACTCCTGCGCGTCGCGGTGCGAGAGCGCCTCGATGAGCAGCGGCTCGAGCTCCGTGCGGTGCGCGTTGCGGGGGATGGCACGAGCGAAGCGCTCGTCGGTGAGCCACTCGGGGCGACCCACCGTGTTCGCCAGCATCGCGAACTGGCGGTCGTTGCCGCACGCGATGATGAGGTCGCCGTCCTTCGTGGGCATCGGCTGGTACGGGTAGAGGCTGGGGTGCTCGTTGCCCATGCGGTGCGGCACGGCGCCGCCGGCCACGTAGGCGCTCGTCTGGTTGGCGAGCCCGGACATCGCGGACGACAGCAGGTTCGTGTCGACCGTCTGCCCTTCGCCGGTCTGCGCGCGGTGCTGGAGCGCGGCGAGGATCCCGATCGTCGTGTGGAGGCCCGTCATGACGTCGAAGATCGCCACGCCGCCCCGGTAGGGCGGGCCGTCCGCATCACCGGTCAGGCTCATGAAGCCGGACAGCCCCTGCACCAGCAGGTCGTAGCCCGGCTGCGGGTTCTGCGGGCCGAATCCGGTGACCGAGGAGTAGATGACCGTGGGATTCGTCCGGCTCACCGTGGCGTGGTCGAGGCCGTACTTGGCGAGCCCGCCCGGCTTGAAGTTCTCCACCAGGACGTCCGCGCGGCGGGCCAGCTCCTGCGCGACGGCCAGATCGTCCGCGTCCGTGAGGTCGAGGACGATGTCGTACTTGTTGCGGTTGATCGACAGGTAGTACGTCGAGTCGTCCCCGCGCACCGGCGGCTTCCAGCTGCGGGTGTCATCACCGCCGGGGCTCTCCACCTTGATGACGGTGGCGCCCAGGTCCGCGAGCATCATCGTCGCGTACGGGCCCGCGAGCACGCGGGAGAAGTCTGCGACCACGATGCCGGACAGCGGGCCGGTGCCCGGCCGGTCGAAGATCTTCTCGAAGTCGTCGGCGCTCATGCGGTGGGTGCTCCTTGGTTGTGTGTTCGGCGCGATGGGGGCCGATGCCCGGTTCAGGCAGCGCGCGATCAGCGCAGGTAGAGGCGGACGGTGTCGATCTCGTCGCGCAGGAGGCGGACCTCCTCGGCGGTGGGCTCTGCGGTCGAGGCCACGTCGTCCGCGACAGCCAGGTCCCAGCCCGTCGCCTCGCGCACCTGGTCGACGGTGACGCCGGGGTGCGTGTGGGTGAGGACCAGCTCGCCGTACTTGTCCTCCCGCTGCAGGATGCCCAGCGGGGTGATGACGACGCTGACGCCGTGGCCCTGCGGCTGGATGCCCTTCCCCGATTCGCGGGCTGCGACCGGCGAGGGCGAGGTGACGAAGTCCAGCTGCGCGGGGAACGACGCGTGGTCGTGCCGGCGGATGATGACGAAGACCTCGCCCGCGTTCGACATGATGTCCGAGGCCCCGCCGGATCCGGGCAGCCGCACCGTGGGACGGTCCCAGTCGCCGATGAGGCTCGTGTTGAGCGAGCCGTGCCGGTCGATCTGTGCCGCACCCAGGAAGCCCACGTCCACGTTGCCGCCCTGCAGCACGTAGCCGAACAGCGCCTGCATGGACACGACGGATTCCGCGCCGGACACCAGCACGAAGTCCGCGATGCCCTCCGCCATCTCCTCCGGGTGCGCGCCGGTGACACCGGACTCGTAGATGAGCTCGATGTCGCGGTTGAGCGTCCGGTGCGCCAGGTCGACGGCCAGCGTGGGCAGGCCGATGCCCGCGAACACCGTCGTCTTCCCGGCCAGCATCTTCGACGCCGCGCACACGATGAGCTCCGTCTGCGTGTAGTCCTGGGCGGTCTGGTCCGCGGTCACCTGGTCACCCGTCGCCTGGTCCTGCGTCGTCGTCATCGGTCTCCTCCGTCTGTCGCCGTCGCCGTCGCCGAGGTCGTGGTCGCCCCCGCGGGCATCCGCCTGCCGTAGTCCACCGGCTGCGAGAGCCGCGGGGCGACGGTCAGCGGCGCCAGCTGCTCCTCGCCGATCGCGGCGAGGTACTCGGTGTGATCGGCTGTCCCGCGCACGTGGGTGTCCAGCCACTCCTGCAGGCGCGCGCTGTCCTTCGCCATCGCGGGCCACATCCGGTAGAACGCGTTGTCGCGGTCGTAGGAGCCCTGGACGTACGAGGGGTGCGCACCGCGGGGAACGACGCAGACCGCGTCGACGGCGTGCGCGGGGATGAGGGTGCGGTTGGGGTCGGAGCGGACCACCTCGTCGTCGACGATCTCCTCGACGGTCACGATGACGCGGTCGGCGGCGTAGACGGCCTCCTGCTGGACGCCCGTGATGCCCCAGATCTGGACGTTGCCGCGGCGGTCGGCCCGCTGCGCGTGCACGATCGTCACGTCCGGGTTGAGCGGCGGCACGACGTAGACGCTGCCCTCGCCGTACGGATCGTCGACGAGGCGGATGTCCGGGTTGATCGCCGGCAGGTCGGATCCCGCGTAGGACCGGATCGGGATGAACGGCAGGCGGGAGGCACCCGCGTGGTAGCGCAGCACCATCGCGTGGTGGCTGTACTCCTCGACCTCCAGCGGCGCGGGATCGTGGTGCTCGATGCGCCGGCGGATCTCGTGCAGTGCGCCCGCAGAGCCGGAGGCGAAGAACGAGCAGACGAGGCGGTCGACGCAGCCGGCCGCGATCATCATGTCGGAGAGCAGATCCGGCGTCATGCGGCAGAAGGTGAGTCCCCGGCGTCCCTGCCGGATGATCTCGTGCCCCGCCGCGAACGGGATGAGGTGGCTGAAGCCCTCGAGTGCGATGGAGTCCCCGTCGTGCACCAGTGTCCGGATCGCCTCCGGCAGTGGCAGGACCTTGTCCCTCGCCATGTGTGACCCTCTCATCCGCGTGTATACGACCCTGCAAGATTAAGTCAGTTTCCACGGGGAATCCAGTACTCATACTTACCAACTGGGCATCAATCTGCCATAATCGCTCCCATGGAGCTCCAGCAGGTGCGTGCATTCCTCGCGGTCGCAGAGGAACTGCACTTCGGTCGTGCGGCAGATCGCCTCGGCATCGCCCAGCCGCCGCTCAGTCGTGCGATCCGTCAGTTCGAGCAGGAGCTGGGAGCGGATCTCTTCCACCGCACCACCCGGCACGTCTCGCTCGCGCCCGCAGGCGAGGCCCTGCTGGGTCCGGCCCGGGAGCTGCTCGAGGCGGCGGAGACCGCCCAGCGGTCGGTCACCATGGCCTCGGCCGGCGACGTGGGCCGGGTGCGCCTGGGCCTGGGCACCCTGTCCTCGCACCGCGTCGCCTCCCGCCTCGTCGCGGAGGCGCACCGCCGCAAGCCCGGCATCACGGTGGAGCTCGAGAGCAACGTGTACACGGAGGAGGGCATCGCCCGCCTGCGCGACGGCACGCTCGACCTGGCGCTGGTGCGCTGGCAGACGCAGCCGCCGGGCATCTCCGGTCGCCCCGCGCTCTACGAGCGCCCCATGGTCGCCGTCCACGCGGAGCACCGCCTGGCCGGGCGCTCCTCCGTCACGATCGACGAGCTGCGCGACGAGTCGTTCATCCTCCTGCCCGCGGACCCGGGCTCGACGATGCGCGACCTCACCCTGCAGTGGTGCTACGAGGCGGGCTTCGCCCCGCACATCGTGCAGGAGGCGCCGGACACCCAGCTGGTGAGCGCCCTCGTCGCGGCGGAGATGGGCATCACCATCACGTACGACTCGGTCATGGCCCACATCCACGACCCGCACCTGGTCGCCGTGCCGCTGGCGATCGAGCACGACCCGATCGTCGTCTACCTGGCCCACCGCGCCGGCGAGCCCGCGCCCGCACTGCGCGAGGTCCTGGCCGCCGCAGCCGCGGCCGTCCCCACCCCCGTGGCGCCGACCCCCACGACGGTCGCACACGCCGCCGCGTCCGCTTCCACATCCGTCAGCACATCCATCACCACCACCTCCGAGGAGACACTGTGACCCAGACCCCCGCATCCGCGAACGACATCGTCATCTGCGAGCCGCTGCGCTCGCCCGTGGGCGCGTTCGGCGGCCAGTTCAAGGACATCGCACCGGAGGAGCTGGGCCGTCAGGTCGTCACCGCCCTCCTGGAGCGCACCGGCATCGATCCCGAGGTCGTCGATGACGTGATCTTCGGCCAGTGCTACCCGCACATGGAGGCTCCCGCGATCGGCCGTGTCGTCGCGCTGAACTCCGGCATGCCGGTCACGGTGCCGGGTCGCCAGGTCGACCGCCGCTGCGGCTCCGGCCTGCAGGCCGTCATCGACGCGATGGGCGCGATCGCCACCGGCGGCGCCCAGGTCGTCATCGCCGGCGGTGCGGAGTCGATGTCGCGCGCTCCCTTCTTCAACGAGGACATCCGCTGGGGCATCCGCGGCGGCAACGTCGAGCTCAAGGACGGCCTGGTCCGCGGCCGCCTCACCGCCGGCGGCACGAACTACCCCGTGCCCGGCGGCATGATCGAGACGGCGGAGAACCTGCGCGCGGAGTACTCGATCGGCCGTGAGGAGCAGGACCGCCTGGCCGTCGAGTCGCACCGCCGCGCGGCCGCCGCGACGGACAGCGGCGTGTTCGCCGAGGAGATCGTCCCGATCACGATCCCCGCGACCCGCAAGCAGCCGGAGCAGCAGATCACGCTCGACGAGCACATCCGCCCGGGTGCATCCCTCGAGTCGCTGGGCAAGCTCAAGGCGCTGCGCGCCAAGATCGACGAGAACTCGACCGTCACCGCCGGCAACGCGTCCGGCCAGAACGACGGCGCTGCCGCCACGATCGTGACGACGCGGGCGAAGGCGGAGGAGCTGGGCCTCAAGCCGCTCGTCCGCATCGTCAGCTGGGGCCTGGCGGGCGTCCCGCCGCGCACGATGGGCATCGGCCCGGTCCCCGCGACCGCCGCAGCCCTGCAGCGCGCCGGCCTGGAGATCAAGGACATCGACCTCATCGAGCTCAACGAGGCGTTCGCCGCACAGGCGCTGGCCTGCACCCGCGAGTGGGGCTTCGGCGAGGCCGACTTCGAGCGCACGAACGTGAACGGCTCCGGCATCTCGCTGGGCCACCCCGTGGGCGCGACCGGCGTCCGCATCCTCACGACGCTGGCCCGCGAGATGGACCGCCGCGGCGCCCGCTACGGCCTCGAGACCATGTGCATCGGCGGCGGCCAGGGACTCGCCGCGATCGTCGAGCGCGTGGAGGCCTGAGCATGAGCGCGACCGCTCGCCCGCTGGACGGGTTCACCGTCGTGGAGAACGATTCGTTCGTCGCGGCGCCGTCGGCCTGCCTGGCGCTCAGCCAGATGGGTGCGGAGGTCATCAAGATCGATCCGCTGAAGGGCGGACCGGACATCGACCGCTGGCCCATCACCGCAGAGGGGCGCTCCATCTACTGGGGCACCCTCAACCGGGGCAAGCGCTCCGTCGCGCTCGACCTCCGCAGCGAGGAGGGCCAGGAGCTCGCCCAGGCGCTCATCACCGCCACCGGCGAGGACCCGGCGAAGTCCGGCATCTTCGTGACGAACAACGTGGGCCGGTCCTTCCTCACGGATGACGTGCTGCGCGCCAGGCGCGACGATCTCATCCACGTGAAGGTGCAGGGCACCGCGACCGGCGGGCCGGGCGTCGACTACACCGTGAACGCGGAGACCGGCATCCCCGGGATCACCGGTCCCGCGGAATCGCCGAGGCCGGCCAACCACGCGCTGCCCGCCTGGGACCTGCTGTGCGGCCAGGCCGTCGTCACCTCCGTCGTCGCCGCCCTCCTCAAGAGGTCGACGACCGGTGCGGGGACCTACGCGGAGGTCGCGCTCGAGGACATCGCGCTCGCCGCGGTGGCCAACCTGGGCTGGTACACGGAGGCCCTCCAGCCGGCCGGGGAGCGCGAGAAGCACGGCAACCACATCTTCGGCACGTTCGGCACGGACTTCGCTACCGCTGACGGCCGTGCGGTCATGATCACCGCGATCACGCGCCGGCAGTGGCAGGCGCTCGTCGAGGCCACCGGCATGACGGCGGTCATCGACGCGCTCCAGTCCGCCCTGGGCGTGGACCTCTCCCTCGAGGAGAACAGGTATGCGCAGCGGGAGACCCTCGAGGCGCTGCTGAAGCCGTGGTTCGCCGCGCGCACCCTCGAAAGTGTGGAGGAGGCCCTCAGCGGGACCGCGGTCCTCTGGGCGCCCTACCGCAGCATCGGCGAGGTGGCAGCGGAAGCGGCCACGGCCTCGGCGGCGGGGACGGCGACCGGAGTGCTCCGGGGCCTTGATTCCCCGGCCCTGGGGCACATGCTGGTGGGGGCGAACCCCATCCGCTTCGACGGCGAGTACCTCGCCGGCGAGCAGCCCACCGTCCTGGGCGAGGCCACTCACGAGGTGCTGAGCGAGAAGCTGGGCCTCTCGCAGACGGAGCTGGGTCGACTCTGTGACTCCGGTGTCCTGAACAGTTGATAACGTAAGGGAACCGACCCGAACGTGCGGTGCGCCACAGTGCCGTGAGAGGGGAATGCGGTTCCCAAGGAAGGAATGATCACTCCCATGCGGATTGTCACTTTTGTCAAGTACGTGCCGGACGCCGCTGGCGACCGCTCCTTCGAGTCCGACAACACCGTCGATCGCGTGACCGACGGCCTCCTGTCGGAGCTCGACGAGTACGCGATCGAGGAAGCCCTGAACCTGACCGACAAGGACAAGGGCTCCGAGACCATCGCACTGACCGTCGGACCCGACGAGGCGAAGGACGCTGTCCGGAAGGCCCTCCAGATGGGCGCCGACAAGGGCGTGCACGTGAATGACGACGCCATCTCCGGCGCCGACGCCGCGGGCACCGCGAAGATCCTCGCCGCCGCCGTCCAGAAGGTGGAGCAGGAGGAGGGCCCGGTCGATCTCATCATCACCGGCCTCGCCTCGACCGACGGCCAGATGTCCGTCGTCCCCGTCATGGTCGCTGAGCTGCTGGGCCGCCCCGCGGCGACGCAGGGCTCGGCCCTCGAGGTCACGGACACGACCGCGACCGTCCGCCGCGACGGCGACACGGCCTCGGAGTTCATCGAGGTGTCGCTGCCGGCCCTCGTGTCCGTCACGGACCAGATCAACGAGCCGCGCTACCCCTCCTTCAAGGGCATCATGAAGGCCAAGAAGAAGCCGGTCGCGCAGTACGGCCTGGGCGACCTGGGCCTCGACGCCTCTGCCGGCGGTGCCGGTGCGTGGACGCAGATCACGCAGCTCGAGCAGGCCCCCGGCCGCACGGCCGGCGAGGTCGTCACGGACGAGGGCGACGGCGGGCAGAAGCTCGTCGACTGGCTCGCGTCCAAGAAGCTCGTCTGAGCCGTCCGCCCCACAACGACCACATACGCGAAGGAAGAGAAGCGCACTATGTCTGAAGTTCTCGTTCTCGTCGACCACGCGGACGGCCAGGTCCGGAAGTCCACGCTCGAACTGCTCACGTTCGCCCGTCGCATCGGCACGCCCGTCGCCGTGTTCGTGGGCGACGCCGCCGCCGGTGAGGCCGCTGCCGCCACGCTGGGCGAGCACGGTGCGGAGAAGGTCCTCGTGGCCTCCGACGCCGCCTACGGCGAGTTCCTCGTCGCTCCCACGGCAGAGCTGCTCGCGGCTCTGGTGCAGGAGCGCCAGCCGGCCGCCGTCCTCGTGACCGCGGGTGCCGGCGACCGCGAGGCCGCCGCCCGCGCCGCGATCCGCACCGGCTCCGGCATCATCACGGACGCCGTGGATGTCGCCGCTGACGGCACCGCCAGCCAGCAGGCGTTCGCCGCCTCGTACAACATCACGGGCAAGGTCACGCAGGGCACGCCGTTCATCGTCGTGAAGCCCAACTCGGTGGCTCCCGAGGCCGCCGCCGCCGCGGGTGCCGTCGAGGCCGTGTCGTTCGCCCCGTCGGACGCCGCCAAGACCGCCCGCATCGTCAAGGTCGAGGAGAAGCCGGCCTCCGGCCGCCCCAACCTGACCGAGGCCGCGATCGTCGTCTCCGGCGGCCGTGGCACGGGCGGCGACTTCGCCCCCGTCGAGGCGCTGGCCGACGCGCTGGGCGCAGCCGTGGGTGCATCCCGCGCAGCGGTCGACGCCGGCTGGTACCCGCACTCCCACCAGGTGGGCCAGACGGGCAAGGCCGTGTCGCCGCAGCTCTACGTCGCAGCGGGCATCTCCGGTGCGATCCAGCACCGCGCCGGCATGCAGACCTCGAAGAACATCGTCGCCATCAACAAGGACGACGAGGCTCCGATCTTCGAGCTCGCCGACTTCGGCGTCGTGGGCGACCTGTTCCAGGTCCTCCCGCAGGCGACCGACGCGGTCAACGCGCGCAAGTGATGTGAGGCGCTCCCGCTGATCTGGTCTGATCGGATCTGGTCTGGTCTGATCTGGTCTGGTCTGATCCGATCAGCGGGAGGCGCCGGAGGGATGCCCTCCGCCTGCTTGAAACGGGCGGAGG
>DWZY01000123.1 GCA_019117325.1 Candidatus Brevibacterium intestinigallinarum | reverse complement strand
TGATCGCGCTGCCGCTGGTCGATTCCGTCCCCGCGCCCGCAGCGGGGCTGCTGGACGCAGCCGAGTCGGCCTCCCGCGTGTCGGCACCAGCCGTGCCCGCGGTGGTGGGCGTGCCCGCAGAGCCGGACGGGGCCTCGGCGGTGGGGGTCTGAGCGGCGGAGTCGTCGGCGAAGAGAGCCTCGTCCGGCAGCGGGGACCCCTCGAGGTCGGCCAGGCTGCCACGGTCCCATTCGCGCAGGTAGCGGACGATCTCGCCCGGTGAGCGGGGGCCGGGATCCGTGTGCGAGGTGACGCCGGTGACGAAGGCGGTCAGATCCTCGGGGATGTCGCGGCGCAGCTGCTCGATGTCGACGACACGCTGGTTCTTCCGCGGCGCGGCGGGCAGGCCTGCGCGCGCTTCCGGCGTGGGCCACTGGGCGGACAGGCACGCGTAGAGGATGTCGACGATCGCCAGGGCGTCCTCGCGCAGCGCGGTCGCGTCCGTCTGCACCTCGAGGCCCAGGACGACCTCCGACAGGGCCGCGTCGATCGCGATGCCGTGGACGACGACGTCGCCGTCGGCCATGATGCCGATCGACTCGGGGCCCAGGCACCGGTGGTGGAGACCGCGACGGCCGGCGTGGACGAGGACCTCGGAGACCTCACCCGCGATCGCGCGCGCCTCTGTGGGACCAATGGGGCCCGCGGCGAGGATCTCTGCCAGCGACGTGGCGGCGGTGCGCTGGGCGGCGATGTAGACGAGGGAGGTCTCGTCGTCGAGCACCGAGGTGCCCACATCGAGGACGGTGGGGATGCGGGGATCGTTCACCAGGGACAGCCGGCGACCGGCGTCCAGCAGGTCGCCCGCGAGCTCCTGATCTGCGACGTAGAGGATGACGGGGTCGTCCAGGATCGCGTCGAGGGCCAGGCACACGGCACCGGCGTCGGGGGCATCTGCCAACCACGGCTTCTCGATCGCGGAGACAACGTACCGTTCTGCGATGACGGTACCGCGCTCGATCCGCACCTGCTGCCCTCCCGGAGAAACGTCTGCTGCCGCGATGGGCGTTCATCGCGGACGTCGACTCAGTTTATCCTTCCCGATGTGCGTCGACTGGGAGCCCAGTGTCACGAAACGGGCACGTGCATATGTCGACGGCGTCTCAGTGTGCGGCGAGTGTGATGTTCGTCGGCCCGGTACGCCGGCGAAACGCCGCCGCCGTCAGCGCCCCAGCTTCGTCCGCACCGTCGCGACCGTCTGGTGCAGCTCGCGGACCCGCAGGAGGTAGCAGGCGCCCAGGTAGACGGCGAGCATGACGCAGCCGCCCACCGCGCAGACGACGAAGGCGCCGGCCCTGCTCGAGTACAGCGCGTCGTCCAGGTAGTGCATGCCCACCGCGCCCACGGCCGCGGCGACGAGGGCGGCGATGACGAACTTCGCGTGGGACACGAGGAGGTCCTTCGTGCCCAGGCGCTGCAGCTTCCCGCGCAGCAGGATCGCGGACACGAGGGCGGCGAAGAGGTATCCGACGCTCATCGAGGCGCCGATGCCCGCGACGATCCACGGCCCCGGCAGCAGCATGCCGGAGGCCACGACGCCCGCGGCGGTCAGCAGCACCTGCGGCACCTGCACCCAGAACGGGGTGCGCGCGTCCTCGTACGCGTAGTAGACGCGCTGGAGCAGGTAGTTCGCGCTGAAGGGCACCAGGCCCGCGACCATCGTCGCGATGACCGGCCCGATCGCACGCGCCTGATCGAGCGGCTCGAGGCCACTCTCGGGATTCAGAGCTCCACCGATGAGCATCGCCGCCGGAGTCGACAGTGTGATGAGGACGGCTGTCGCGAAGACGTTGACGAGACCCACGAGCCGCAGGCCCAGCCCCAGGGAGGAGCGCACGGAGTCCGTGTCGTCGTTCGCCGCGAACGTGCTGAGCGAGGTGAAGAGCGCCGTCGCCAGCGACACTGCGATGAGTGAGTGCGGCAGCATGAAGATGAGGTACGCCAAGGAATACGCGGCGAGCGATGCCTGCGGCTCACCTGATTCCGACGACGCCGAGGCCGCCACCCGTGAGGTGACGATGAAGCCCAGCTGGCCCACGAGGACCGCGCCGAACGTCCAGCTCGCGATGCCTCCTGCGGTCCCCAGCCCCACCCCGCGGAACCCGAAGGTGGGGCGGAACCGGAAGCCGATCCGGCGCAGCGGCAAGACGAGGATGAGCGCCTGACCGACGACGCCCAGGGTCGCGGAGCCCGCGAGGAGCGTGATCTTCCCTGCGTCCCACGTGCCGACCGCGTTCTGCACCCCGCCCGCGCCGAACAGCGCGATGAAGATGCCCAGGCCGGCGATCGCGATGACGTTGTTGAGGACCGGCGCCCACATGTAGGGGCCGAAGCTGGAGTGCGCGTTGAGCACCTGGCCCAGCATCGTGTAGAGCCCGTAGAAGAAGATCTGCGGCAGGCACCAGTAGGCGAACGCGATCGCCAGTGCCCTCTTGTCCTCGCTCCAGGCCGGGGACGAGTACAGCTGCACCAGCAGCGGCGCCGCAAGGGTGGCCAGAACAGTCACGGCCCCCAGTGCCATGATGGCCAGGGTCAGGAGGCGGTTGACGAAGTCCTGCCCGCCGTCCGCGCGCTTGGCCGCGCGGATGATCTGCGGGACCAGCACGGCATTGAGGACACCGCCGGCCAGCAGCATGTAGAGGTTGTTGGGGACCTTGTTCGCGACGTCGAAGGCATCGGCTGCGCCGCCCACCGTCACACCGATCGCGGTCGCCAGCAGTGTTGCCTTGACGAAGCCCAGGATGCGGGAGACGAGCGTGCCCGCGGTCATGACCGCAGACGAACGGGCGAGCGAGGAGAGCCTGGAGGCCACGGGGGTCCTTCCGCGAGGGGACGCTGGTCGACTGTGC
>DWZY01000122.1 GCA_019117325.1 Candidatus Brevibacterium intestinigallinarum | reverse complement strand
TGGAGACGGTCGATGTGGTCGTCATCGGGATGGGGCAGGCGGGACTGTCCGCGGCGTACCACCTGACCAGGCGGGGGTACGCGCCCGGGCGGCGGATGCTGCTGCTCGATGCGAATCCCGGCCCGGGCGGGGCGTGGCAGCACCGCTGGCCCAGCCTCACGCTCAAGACCGCGAACCGGGTCAATGATCTGCCCGGGTGGGGCCTCGAGGGCGCGATCGATGTCGATGAGGAGGTGCCCGCGGCCACGACGGTGCCGCAGTACTACCGCGCGTACGAGGAGCGGTTCGGACT
This sequence comes from Candidatus Brevibacterium intestinigallinarum, assembly GCA_019117325.1. Taxonomy (GTDB): domain Bacteria; phylum Actinomycetota; class Actinomycetes; order Actinomycetales; family Brevibacteriaceae; genus Brevibacterium; species Brevibacterium intestinigallinarum. Next base: position 3,548 of record DWZY01000122.1, on the reverse strand, counting down.
GGAGGTCTGGCGCCCGGTCACGGTGGATCGTGTCGAGCAGCCGGATGGCCCGGGGACCGATTTCGTGGTGCATGTGTCGGGTGATGGGCTGCCGGTGGGGGACGACGGCCGACGGCTCGAGGCTGTGCGGACGCGGGCGGTCGTGAACGCGACGGGGACGTGGGATCGTCCGTGCATCCCGTACTACCTGGGGCTGGAGACCTTCGCGGGGCGGCAGCTGCACACACGCGACTACACCCGGGCCGAGGACTTCGCGGGCAAGCACGTGCTGGTCGTGGGTGCGGGGATCTCTGCCGTGCAGCATCTGGCCGAGCTCTCTGCCGTCACGCGGACGTCGTGGGTGTCGCGGTCGCGGCCGGACATCCGGGACGCCGAGTTCACGCCGGAGGTGGGAGCCGAGGTCGTTGCGCGCGTGGATGAGCGGGTGCGTCGGGGGCTGCCGCCGGGCTCGGTCGTGTCGAACACGGGACTGCCGATCGCGGCGCTGAGCTCCGAGGCGCTGCCGGTGTGCCACCCCATGTTCGACCGGATCGATGCCGCGGGGGTCGTGTGGGATGCGGAGACGCGCCACGCGTGGGGTGCGGTGCCGGACGAGGGTCGTCTCGATGTCGACACGATCCTGTGGGCGACGGGCTTCATGCATCGGCTCGATCACCTGGTGCCGCTGGGACTGCGTACGCCGGAGGGCGGCCTGCTGGTGGACGGGCGCGCCACGACGCGGGCGGTGGGCAATCATGGCGTGCATCTGGCCGGGTACGGTCCCAGCGCCTCGACGATCGGGGCGAACCGCGCGGGCCGGGCCGTCGCACGGGAGGTGGCGGAGTACCTGGACGCGCTGTGAGGACGTGCGCATGCAGGTGGAAACGCACCATGAGTCGTGCTGGCGGATCCAGCTGCGCCAGGCTCATCGAGTTGCGCCTGTTCTCTCGACTCGCGTCGAAGCTTTGTCGCACATCGGGAGAATCGTTCCCGGCCATCTGTGCGGTGCTGCTGGCTGTGCCCTGCCGGTCCTCACCGCACGTCGATGCCTGCGTCGCGCAGCCGCATCATCATCGCCATGTCGGACATGAGGTCCTTCCACGTCAAGCGCACGACCCGGTAGCTCTCGCGCCTGATCCTGTCCTCGCGCTGCTTCTCGCGGAAGAGCGGGTTGGACCCGGAGCCGGTAGGGATGGACCCCGCGTCTCCACCATGGACTGCGCCCTGAGACTGCGACCCCTGCGCCGCTGATCGCACCAGTCCGGGAAAGGGCGCCCGGTATTTCACAGCACCATCGACCTCCACGACGACAGGGGTGCCGTCGTCTGCGGTCAGGAGGAAATCGACGCGGCCGATGAACTCGTTCATCTCACCCATGATCTCCACCTGCTGTTGGACATGGCGGATGCCCAGGACCTGGAACCACTGGAGGGCTATCGACTCGGCGACGCTCTCCGCGCGTCCGGTTGCAGTCGAGACGGCGATGCGCGCCCGTCGCACTCCCGGAGTCCGATCTGCTCGTTCGACGCAGGCACGGAGCTCCTGCTTCACCCGCTCCAACGCCACATCGCCGCCGCCCGTCAGCGCCCGCGCCAGGATGTGGTCCATCGCGACGGTGCCATCGAACGCGGTTCCCGCCCGAGCAAGATCGACGCACGTGCGGACGGCGGTCGTGACAGCACGTCCGTTCACTTCTGCCACATCGACGAGATCAACCTCGGACATTCGCCGAGTGATCCATGTGGAGCGGTAGGGGCGAACGGGATTCCACACGTCCAGATGCACACGAGAGCCGGGCTCTCCCAGGGACAGCATCGACACCGGTTCCTGTTGGTCCTCGGATCTCCTTCGTGAGCGGGGACCATACACCCGCGTCGACCCGATGAGCGGGATCTCATGGAGCACTGCCGCTGCGGTCAGCGCCAGAACATCGCCGTCGGCGTAGTGCGAGTATGCGCTGATCGCTGCGAGGAACTCGCTCCGCCGCACTCTGTCGATATCTGCGCGCGTGGCGCAGTGCGCTCCCGCGCCGCGGATCGCGAGGATCTCCTCGTCGTCCAGGAACATCTCCAGTTCTGGGTGCCGCGGACACCGCGTGATCCCTACGTAGATGCCGTGGTTCAGCTGACGGAGACAGCACTGGAGGGCGTTGCGCACCGTGGTCGGTGCGATGCCGAAGCGCGTGCAGGTGCGGGCGGTGATGACGTTGTGCATGGGTGTCAGCCTGCACAGGAACGAACTGGAGTGCGCGGCACTCTGTCCCGTGTGGATGTCAGATCGTCCATGCACAGGTCTCAGCGCGCTGTAGTGTCTGCGTTCGGCGTTGCCTGTGGCGCACCGTGGTCGCGAGATCGCACGGCATTCGGTGTCGGACGCGCTCAGACGCCACACTCCCGTGGAGAACCAGCACCACGGTTCTACCGTTGTGCGGGAATGCTCGCTCGCACAACGCGAGAATCGTGCGAACTCGAGTGACCGCGACGGTAGGGCGCGCCCCTCACCCCACAGCGGCGCGGCCGGCCACGCGACCAGAGAACAGGCACCCGCCCAGGAACGTGCCCTCGAGCGCGTTGTGCCCGTGCATGCCGCCTCCGCCGAAACCCGCCGCCTCGCCCGCCGCGAACAGCCCGTCGATCACATGACCGCTGCCGACACCGCCACCACCGTCGATCACACGACCGCCGCTGGCTGCCCCGCTGCCACCATCCCGCAGCACCCGTCCCTGCAGATCCGTGTGGAGGCCGCCCAGGGTCTTCCGCGTGAGGACGCGCAGGCGCACCGCAATGAGCGGCCCAGCGGCGGGGTCCGTCAGCCTGTGCGGAGCGACCGCCCGCATGATCCTGTCGCCCAGGTATCCCCGCGCCGCGTGGATCGCCTGGATCTGCCGGTCCTTGCTGAACGCGTTGTCGACCTGCGCGTCCCGCTCCGCGATGAGAGCTGCGACCTGCGCCGGATCCAACTCCACCGCCTCCGCACCGTCCCGCGCCACCACCGCGTTCATCCCCGCGACCAGTCCCTCCACGGAATCAGCCCGCACGAAGTCCTCCCCGTTCTCCAGGAACGCCTCGATGGGCGCGGGCGCACCGGATCCCAGACGTCCGGCCAGCTGCCGCACGGACTTCCCTGTCAGATCCGGGTTCTGCTCGGACCCGGACAGCGCGAACTCCTTCTCGATGATGCGCTGATTGAGGATGAACCACGAGTGGTCGTGCCCCGTCCGCCGCAGATGCCGCAGCGTGCTCATCGTGTCGAAGCCGGGGAACGCGGGATCGGGCAGGCGCTCACCGGTCGCATCGATCCACAGCGACGACGGGCCGGGCAGGATGCGGATCCCGTGCCCCGGCCACACCGAGTCCCAGTTCCCGATCCCCTCGACGTAGTGCCACATGCGATCCGGGTTCAGGATGTGCGCACCGGCCGCCTGCGCGATCGGCATCATCGACCCGTCGACGTATGCGGGCACACCCGTGAGCATGCGCGCCGGCGGCGTGCCCAGCCGTTCCGGCCACTGCGCCCGCACCATGTCGTGGTTGCCGCCGATCCCGCCGCTCGTCACGATCACGGCCCCG
>DWZY01000121.1 GCA_019117325.1 Candidatus Brevibacterium intestinigallinarum | reverse complement strand
GACCTGGGCCGGCTCGCCGCGGATGTCCGCACCGGCGGCGATGTTGCCACCGTCCTGGCGGAGCAGCTCGCCGAGGCCCTGGGCGGGTCCGCAGAGCCGTCCGAGGGCCCGCGGGACGTGGTCCTGTACGGCTTCGGCCGGATCGGCCGCCTCCTGGCCCGCATCCTCATCGACCGCGCCGGCGGCACGGGACTGCGCCTGCGCGCGATCGTCGTGCGCCGCAGCGGCAGCGGTGGCGCGGACATCGTCAAGCGGGCCTCGCTCCTGCGCCGCGACTCCGTGCACGGGAAGTTCGACGGGACGATCACCGTCGACGAGGAGAACGAGACGATCCTCGCCAACGGGACGCTCATCAAGGTCATCTACTCGAACGATCCGGCGAGCGTCGACTACACCGCGCACGGCATCGACAACGCGATCATCGTCGACAACACCGGCATCTGGCGCGACGAGGAGGGGCTCGCGAAGCACCTCGCGTGCCCGGGCGCTGCGAAGGTGCTCCTCACGGCGCCGGGCAAGGGCAGCGTCAAGAACATCGTCTTCGGCGTGAACTCCGATGCGATCCTGCCCCAGGACACCGTCGTCTCCGCCGCCTCGTGCACGACGAACGCGATCACGCCGGTCCTCAAGGTGCTGAACGACGAGTTCGGCGTGGAGAACGGCCACGTGGAGACGGTCCACTCATTCACGAACGACCAGAACCTCATCGACAACTACCACAAGGGCTCGCGCCGCGGCCGCGCCGCGGGGCTCAACATGGTCCTGACGGAGACGGGGGCGGCGAAGGCCGTCGCGAAGGCCCTGCCGGAGTTCGCCGGAAAGCTCTCCGGCAACGCGATCCGCGTGCCCACCCCCAATGTGTCGATGGCCGTCCTCAACCTCAACCTGGAGCGCGAGACGACCGTCGAGGAGCTCAACACGTTCCTGCGGAACACCTCGCTCCACTCCCCCCTGCGCCACCAGATCGACTACATCTCCTCGCCCGAGGTCGTGTCGACGGACTTCGTCGGCTCCAAGCGGGCCGGCATCGTCGACGGCCTCGCGACGATCGTCGACGGCCGTCGCGTCGTCGTCTACGTCTGGTACGACAACGAGTTCGGCTACTCCTGCCAGGTCATCCGCTGCGTCGCGCAGATGGCCGGCCTCGATGAGCCGTCGCTGCCGGCGCGAGACTGACACGAGGGACCCGGTGCCGCGATGACCCGCATCCTCGCGATCGATGAGGGAACCACCTCGACCCGTGCGGCCGTCCTCGACGAGGACGGCCGCACGGTCGCATCCGCCTCCCGCGAGTTCCACCAGTCGTTCCCGCAGCCGGGTCGCGTCGAGCACGACGCCCTCGAGATCTGGCGGGTCACCCGCGAGATGATCGGGCAGGTGCTGGGCACCGCCCAGCTCACGGCCCACGACATCGACTGCATCGGGATCACGGACCAGCGGGAGACCACCGTGGTGTGGGATCCCACGACGGGACGCCCGCTGGCCCCGGCCATCGTCTGGCAGGACACGCGCGGGGGCGAGATCGTCGCGCGGCTGGAGGACGGCCACGGCGACCGCATCACGGAGATCACGGGCCTGCCGCCGGCCACCTACTTCTCCGCCGTCAAGCTCCTGTGGCTGCTCGAGGAGGTGCCGGCGGTCCGCCGCGCCGCGGACGAGGGCCGCCTGCTGTTCGGCACGATCGACACGTGGCTCATCTGGAACCTGACCGGCGGTGTGCGCGGGGGCCTGCACGTGACGGACGTGACGAACGCGTCGCGCACGATGCTCATGGACTTGAGCGCCCTGGACTGGTCGGATGAGCTCCTCGCCCTCACGGGCATCCCCCGGGAGATCCTGCCGGAGATCCGCCCGTCGATCGGCGACTTCGGCGTCGTGGACGAGAGCCACCTGCTGGGCGGGGTCCCCATCACCGGGGTGCTGGGCGACCAGCAGGCCGCCGCGTTCGGCCAGTGCGCCTTCGCGCCGGGAGAGACGAAGAGCACGTACGGCACGGGCTGCTTCCTCCTCACGAACACCGGCACCGCGATCGAGCGCGCCGGCGGCGGACTCATCTCCACCGTCGCGTTCCAGCAGACCGGACAGCCTGCGCAGTACGCGCTCGAGGGCTCGATCGCCGTCGCGGGATCGCTCGTCCACTGGCTGCGCGACAACCTGGGCCTCATCCGCGACTCCGCGGAGGTCGAGGAGCTCGCGGCCTCGGTCGAGGATTCCGGAGACGTCTACTTCGTCCCCGCCTTCTCCGGCCTCTACGCGCCCCGCTGGCGCTCGGATGCGCGCGGCACGATCGTGGGCCTCACCCGCTACTCCACGCGCGCCCACCTGGCGCGGGCGGCGCTTGAGTCGACGGTCTTCCAGACCGCAGAGGTCATCGAGGTCCTGCGGCGCGATTCCGGCTTCGCGATCTCCTCGATCCGCGCGGACGGCGGCATGGCCGTCAACGACGCGCTGCTCCAGTTCCAGGCGGACATCTCCGACTGCGAGGTGGTCCGCGGCGGCATCGAGTCGACTGCGCTGGGCGCCGCGTTCGCCGCCGGCGTGGGTCACGGCATCTACGCGGGCACGGATGACGTCCGGGCCCTCTGGCAGGAGACCGGCCGCTGGTCACCCGGCATGCCGCGCGACGAGCGCGAGCACCGGCGCGGCCGCTGGGAGGCCGCGGTCCAGCGCTCTCTGGGCTGGTCGGAGCCCCCGGCCACGCACTGATCTCAGCTGCGGACGAAGCCCGCCTGCAGATCGACAGTCTGCGGGAACGGGCGTCCCGCGACCCAGAGGTCCCAGTGGTCGACGAACTGCGCGGCCAGCCGCTCGTTCCACCCCTCCGTGTCTCCGGACAGGTGCGCGGTGATGAGGGTGTTCGGCGCATCCCACAGCGGGTGGCCCACCGGCAGCGGCTCCGGGTCGACGACGTCGAGTCCCGCCCCGGCGATCGCACCGGTGCGCAGCGCGTCCAGCAGGTCGTCCGTCACCGTCGACTCGCCGCGGCCGATGCTCACGAACCGGGCGGACTGCTTCATCGCGGCGAACACCGTGCGATCGAAGAGGCCGCGCGTGGCGTCCGTGAGCGGGGCCGCGTTGATGACCCAGTCCGCGTCGCCCACGTGGTCGACGAGGTCTCCGGAGTCGATGATCGTCGTGAAGTCCTCGTCGCCCGCCCGGGCACGCGTGCCGGCTCCCACGACGTCGACGCCGAGGCCCCGCAGCAGCCGGGCGGTCCGCCGTCCGATGCCGCCCACGCCCACGATGAGGGCTCGGGTGCCCGCGACGGTCTGCGTCTCCCGCCGCTGCCACACATGCGCACGCTGCAGATCGAGGCTGCGCACGGAGTCCTTCGCGAACTGGAGGATGACGCCGAGGACATACTCGGCGATCGCCTGGTCGAAGATGCCGTGCGCGTTCGTCACCGTCACGTCC
>DWZY01000120.1 GCA_019117325.1 Candidatus Brevibacterium intestinigallinarum | reverse complement strand
GGTCTGACCCAGAAGCAGGTCTCGGACGTGCTCGATGGCGTCTTCGAGTCCTTCACCGAAGCCGTCTCCGCCGGCGACAAGCTCACGATCCCGGGCTGGCTGTCCGTGGAGCGCACCGAGCGTGCCGCTCGCAAGGGCCGCAACCCGCAGACCGGCGCCGAGATCGAGATCCCGGCGGGCTACTCCGTCAAGCTCTCGGCCGGTTCGAAGCTCAAGGCTGCTGCCTCGAACAAGTGAGCCAGTGCGCGTGAGCGCCTGACACGCACGGAAGCGGCCGGTTCCCCTCGGGGAGCCGGCCGCTTCGTCGTTCCCGCACCCGGTGCCGTTCCCGCCTCGCGTCGTCGGCCAGCCCCGAGCGTCCGCCGTCCCGCATGTGACTCTGCCCCAGGGCGGTGGCTCCGGTGACGGGCGCGGCGATACCCTGGAGGCATGCGCATCTCCGGAATCCAGCTGGGCTATGACGACGACGAGACACTCGAGGACCGCGTCCGCCGCGTGTCCGATCTGGTCCGCACTCAGCGCGCCGCCGACCTCATCGTGCTGCCCGAGCTGTGGCCGTCGACCGGCTTCGGCTACCGCCGGTGGGGCGCGGCCGCCCAGACGCTCGAGGGCCCGGTCGTCACCGCGATGCGCGAGGTTGCGCGCGAGGTGGGCTCGCACCTGCACATGGGCTCGTTCATCGAGGCCACGCCCGAGGCCCTGGACCGCCTGGCCTCCGTCGACCACGACGTGACCGCACTGCCGGAGCTGGCCGACGGCGAGCGGGGACTGTGGAACACCTCCGTCCTCATCGATCCAGCGGGTGACATCGTCGCGACGTACCGCAAGATCCACCGGTTCGGCTTCGGCAATGGCGAGCCCCGCCTGCTGGAGGCCGGCGAAGACATCGTGACCGCGGACATCGAGGTCGACGGCCGCACCGTGACGCTGGGACTGGCCACCTGCTACGACCTGCGTTTCCCGGAGCTGTTCCGCTCGCTGCTGGACCAGGGCGCCGAGGTCTTCGTCGTCCCCGCCGCCTGGCCGGCCCCGCGCGTCGACCACTGGTCGCTCCTGTCCCGCGCCCGCGCGGCCGAGGACTTCTGCGCCGTCGTCGCGGTCAACACCGCGGGCTTCCACTCGAAGACGCAGATGGGTGGCCACTCTGTGATCCTCGACGCGTCCGCGGACGTGCTCGCCGAGGCCGGGGAGGCAGAGACGATCATCACGGCGGATCTGGACCTCGAGTCGATCCGCGAGCGCCGCAGCGCGTTCCCCGCGCTGGGCGACCGGCGCCTGTGACCGGCACTGCGCCGGCCGCGGGACGGACCCGCGGGCGCACCCCCGCGATCGACTCCACGAGCGGCATCGAGCCGCAGGTCCGCATCGCCGCACTGCCGCTCTACACGCTCGTCGGCGCGATTGTCGGCTCGATCGGCCTCCTCCTCACGGGAGCCGCGGCACCCACAGTGCTGGCCGACTCGGGACCGCTGGGCCGCTGGGGCCTGCCGGCCGCAGAGTTCGTCTTCAACACCGCCATGATCCTGACGATCGGCGCTCTGCTGCTGGCCGTCATCGTCGTCCCGCGCACGCAGGGGCGGACCTCATCACGGATCGACGACCAGTGGGAGCGGCTGCTGGGCATCGCGCAGGCGTCCTCGGCCGTCTGGACGCTCAGCGCCGTGGCCGTCCTCATCCTCACGTACGTCGACACCGCAGGTGCCCAGGCGTTCCAGGGCGACTTCTCCGGTCAGCTGTGGTCGTTCGTGACGGAGATCGACCTGGGTCGCGTGTGGCTGGCGATCGTCTGCCTCGTCGCGGTGGGATCCACGCTGGTGTTCGGCCTCCGCTCCTATGCCGGGATCGCGACCTCCTTCGTCGTCTCCGCCCTGCCGATCATGCTGCTGGCGATCCTGGGCCACTCGGCTGAGGCGAAGGGCCACGTCCAGGCGGTCGGCAGCCTCTCGATCCATCTCGTGGGCATCGTCATCTGGGTGGGCGGCCTGCTGAGCCTCGCACTCCTGGCTCCGAGCCTCACGAAGCGGTCGGACCTTGGGGCGATCGTCTCCCGGTACTCGACGATCGCGCTCATCGCCTACGCGCTGGTCATGTACTCGGGGCTGACGAACGCGCTCCTGCGCGTGGGGAGCCTGGCCGACTGGACGACCGCCTACGGCTTCGTTCTCCTCGCGAAGCTGGGGATCACGATCCTGCTGGGCTTCGTGGGCTGGACGCACCGCCGCTCCGTCATCGGCCGGATGCCGGGCTGGGAGGATCCCCGGGCCGGTCGCGCCGCGGCGGGCCATGGCTCCGGGGCTGGGACCGCAGCCGGGGGAGCGGAGGCGACCACGGCCTCGGGAGCGGTGCATGCAGCGCATCTGTTCTGGCGCCTGGTGCTGGGAGAGATCATGCTGTTCGCGGCGGCGACCGCGCTGGGCGTCGTCCTGTCGCGCACTGCGCCACCGGTGCCGGACGACCCGCCCAGCCGGCCCACCGCAGCCGAGGTGCTGACGGGCGAGCCGCTGCCGCCCCCGCCCAGCTGGGGCACGTTCTTCACCGAATGGCGCCTGGATCCGATGTGGGTCTCGATCTCTGTGGGCTTCGCCGTGTTCTACGTGCTGGCCGTACTGCGGCTGCGCAAGCGCGGAGACACGTGGCCGGTGCACCGGACGATCGCCTGGCTGGTGGGTCTGGCGGGCCTCTTCTACGTCACGAGCGGCGGGGCTGCGATCTATGGGAAGGTCCTCTTCTCCTCGCACATGATCCAGCACATGGTGCTCGTCATGATCGTGCCGATCCCACTGGTCATGGGCGCGCCCATCACACTGCTCATGCGGGCGATCCCGGCCCGGCGCGACGGGTCCAGGGGCGTGCGCGAATGGGTGCTCGCGATCGTCCACTCGCGGTATGCGTCGTTCTTCTCGCACCCGATCGTCGCGGCGATCAACTTCGCGGGCTCGCTCATCGTCTTCTATTACTCCGGCATCATGTACCCGGCGATGGACACCCACATCGGCCACGAGCTCATGATCGTGCACTTCCTGCTGGCCGGGTACTTCTTCGCGCAGTCGATCATCGGCGTCGACCCGGGGATCAAGCAGTACCCCTACCCCGTCCGCCTCATCGTCCTGCTGGCGACGATGGCTTTCCACGCGTTCTTCGGCATCTCGATCATGTCCGCCACCGCGCTCATCGCCGGTGACTGGTTCGGCAACATGGGCCACGGCTGGGTGAGCGCCCTGGATGACCAGGTGACCGGCGGCGAGATCGCGTGGGGGATCGGCGAGTTCCCCACCCTGGGGCTCGCGATCATCATGGCCGTCGAGTGGTACCAGTCGTCCAAGCGCGAGGCGACCCGGTCGGACCGGGCCGAGGAGCGGACGGGCGACGCGGAGCTGGCCGCGTACAACGCGATGCTCGCGGGCTTGGCGGCGCGCGATGAGGAGACCGACGGCCGCGCACAGTGAGTGTGCGAGATCGCAGGGTCACGGGTGGGCTTCAGGGGCGATTATGACTTGCACCACTCTGCAGGTGCCCGCATGCTGGGGGACGCACATGCGCGGCGGGCAGCGACGCCCGCGCGCACAACACCGGAGTCCGGTGCGTGGAGATCGTGCGGACGCAGGCGCCCGCAGCGAGGACCGCGCGGCGGCCTCCCCGGTCCACCAGGAGTCACCATGTCCAGCACGTCAGGTGCGATGCCGACGCGTGAGCCGTCGCAGAAGTCGCAGCTGCAGAAGGTCGTCGCTGCGTCGATGGCAGGGACGGTCGTCGAGTGGTACGAGTTCTTCCTCTACGCCTCTGCCGCGACGCTCGTCTTCAACCACATCCTCTTCCCGCCATCGGACAACCCCTTCGACGCGGTCATCGCGGCGTTCGGCACCTACGCGGTGGGCTTCATCGCGCGTCCGGTGGGCGGCATCGTCTTCGGCCACTTCGGCGACAAGTACGGCCGGAAGGCCCTGCTGCAGTTCTCGATCATCCTCGTGGGCGCCTCGACGTTCCTCATGGGCTGCCTGCCCACGTTCGATTCGATCGGCTACGCTGCGCCGATCATCCTGGTGGTCCTGCGCTTCGTCCAGGGCTTCGCGGTGGGCGGTGAGTGGGGCGGTGCCGTCCTGCTCGTGGCCGAGCACGCACCCAAGGAGTCCCGCGGCTTCTGGGCGTCGTGGCCGCAGTCCGGCGTTCCGCTGGGCAACCTGCTGGCGACAGCCGTCCTCTTCATCCTCACCGCCGTCCTGACCGACGAGATGTTCCTGGCGTGGGGCTGGAGGGTCGCGTTCTGGCTGTCCGCCGTCATCGTCATCATCGGCTGGTACATCCGCACCCGCGTCTCTGACGCCCCCATCTTCCAGGAGGCGCAGGAGGAGGTCCTCGAGGAGGACGCCGGCTACGGCGTCGCCGAGGTCTTCAAGCGCTACCCCCGCGGCGTCTTCGCGGCGATGGGCCTGCGCCTGGTGGAGAACATCCACTACTACCTGGTCGTCACGTTCACGATCACCTACCTGTCGCTGCAGGTGGGCATCGAGAGTCACGAGATCCTGGGCCTGCTGCTGGGCGCGCACGCGATCCACGCGATCATGGTGCCGTTCATCGGGAAGCTCACGGACATCGTGGGTCGCAAGCCGCCGTACCTCATCGGCATCCTGCTGACGGCGACCTGGGGCTTCTTCGCCTTCCCGCTGTACGACACGGGCGAGGGCTTCATGATCTTCATCGGCATCCTGGCGGGCCTGATCTTCCACGGCCTCATGTACGCTCCGCAGCCGGCGATCATGTCGGAGATGTTCCCCACCCGCATGCGGTACTCGGGCGTCTCCGTGGGCTACCAGGTGACGGCGATCGTCGCGGGCTCGTTCGCACCGATCATCGCGACATTCCTGCTGCGCAACACCGGTTCATCCGTCCCGATCGCGGTCTACCTGGCCATCGCCGCCGCGATCTCGCTGGTAGCGCTCTTCTTCACGAAGGAGACGCGCGGCGTCGACCTCCTGGACGTCGACCGCATGGACTCCGAGTCCCGTGCCGCCCGTCGTCGGGGCAAGCTGGACGACGTGCCCGGCGCATGAGCGTGAAACTCAGCTGAGCTGAGGGCGCTGGGCGAGAGCCGCGGCGCGCAGTAACAGGAGGCCCAGGCCGGATCCGTTCCGGCCTGGGCCTCCTGCGTGCGTGGCTACGAGCGTTCTAGCTGGCGCCCAGGTGCGCGCTGAGGTTGCCGAGTGCCTCCGCCCAGCCGTCGTGGACGAAGCCGTCCCCGGGCTGGCCCGCGATCCCGGCAAGGTGCAGCACGAGCTCGGTGCGCTGCGTTTCCGCCGAGTCGATCGGGTCGAGCGGGGTGAACGTCAGCGTGATGACGGGTGCGATGTCGACGGGAGTATCCGGCTCGCCCCACGTGAAGACGAGGCGGTCCTGCGGGGTGACCTCGAGGAACTCTCCGCCGGTGGGGAAGACCTCGCCGGTCTCGTCGTTCGTCATCGTGTACCGGTAGCGGCCGCCCACCTGCACGTCGAACGACACGGAGTCCGTGCTGACGCCGAACGGACGGAGCCACTCTGCGAGCTCGGACTCGACGGTCCAGGCCCGCCACACGAGGTCGCGCGGCGCATCGAAGGTGCGAGTGATCGAGAACTCCGGGGTCTCGTGAGGTGCGGATTCGGGGGTGCTCATCGTTCTTCCTCCTTGAAGTCGACGTGCGGGGCGATGTTCCTCGACATCGCCGTGAGGTGCTGCTCGAGTGCATCGAGCCGCAGGTTCCACTCGCGGCGCTGCTGCTCCACCCAGGCGGAGGCTTCATCGAGGGGTTCGGTCTGCAGGGCGAGTGTTCTCCACTGTGCGCGGACGGTGCGGGTGACGAGACCCGCGCGTTCGAGCACTTTGAGGTGCTGCGAGATCGCCGGTGCGCTCATCGCGAACGGTTCCGCGATCTCTCCCACCGTGGAGGGGCCCTGCGACAGCCGCGAGAGGATCTCGCGGCGGGTGGGATCGGCGAGTGCGGCGAAGACCAGACTCAGACGATCCTTCGGTGCCATTGAAGTAACTCCTTAATTAGGTAGTCACTTAAGTGTAGAGAGGGTCGACGAACCGTCAAGGGGTGTGCGGCTGGGAAGAAGTGTGCGGCGGGCAGGAATGTGTGGCGGGGCCGATCAGTGGGAGGTGCGGGACTCCGCGATCACGGTGGCCGTGCCCCGGCCGGAGAGGAGCTTCGAGATGGGGCACCGCGCGTGAGCCTTGGCCGCGAGCGCGTCTGCCTGTTCCGGGGTGGTGCCGGAGAACGAGACGAAGGCAGTGGGTGCGAACGCAAAACCGGTGCCGGACGGGTCCTCCACGAGGTCGACCTCGACGCGGACAGTCACGTCATGCCCGGGCGCGACGATGCGTGCGCTGCCGGACAGGCAGGTCGCCCATGCGAGGGCCAGGAGCTCCTCGGGGTCCGTGGCGATGGTGGTGCCGGCTTCGGGGCTGGTGGTGGCAGCGGCGGTCCCGGCGGCCTCCGCGGTGGGGCTGGCCGCGGCAGGCTTGGCGGCCTCGGCGGTGGCTGCCGGACTCAGGGGCGAGCGGACGGCCAGGCGCAGTCCGCGGTCCGTCCAGCTGGTGCCGTCCGGGCCGGTGCGGTTGTGTGCGATCGCGGTGTAGAGGGGCGCATCGCCCCGGGTGGGATCGCTGGTGGGATCCGTCATGATGCCTCCTGGCCGCGTCCTGCGGATGTGGTCGTCATCATGCTCTCACCCCCTCCTTTCCACGCTCGAACCGCAGTACGCTCAGGACGTGAGACGGCCCGTGGGACGACCCGCGCGGCCCGCAGTGCGAGACCGCTGCACCACGAGACCGCCGCACCCGGAGAACGATCGCCATCACCGCTGTCACTGACACTGCCGCTGACACCGAACCGCAGGACGCGGCCGTTCGGCTCGAGCACGTCTCGAAGCGGTACGGCGACGTCACGGCGCTGGCCGACGTGAGCCTCACGATCCCGCGCGGGGAGATCTTCGGCGTGCTGGGCGAGAGCGGGGCCGGCAAGTCGACCCTGCTGGAGCTCATGGGCTGCCTGGACCACCCGACGGAGGGAACAGTCGTCGTCGACGGCGTCGATCCCGCGACGCTGCGCGGGCGGCACCTCAACCGGCTGCGCCACCGGATCGGCACCGTCTTCCAGGGCTTCAACCTGCTGAGCAACCTGACCGTGCGGAAGAACATCGAGCTGCCGCTGCGGGTCCAGCACCGCCGGGATCCCGAGCACGTGTCCTCGCTGCTGAGCTTCGTGGGCCTCGAGCACAAGGCCGACCGCTTCCCGGCCCAGCTGTCCGGCGGCGAGCGGCAGCGCGTCGCGATCGCGCGGGCGCTCGTCATTCGACCGGCCGTCCTCCTGTGCGACGAGCCCACCTCGGCTCTCGACACCCGCACGACCGCGGACATCCTCCGGCTCCTCGAGCGTGCGCGCGACGAGCTGGGCGCGACGATCGTCGTCGTCACCCACGAGCTGGAGGTCGTCCGGGCGATCTGCTCCCGGGCCGCGGTGTTCGAGCGCGGGAACCTCCGCGAGATCCTCGAGGTCACGGCGGGCCACGATGCCTTCGAGGGCTCGTACCTGGAGCACGCGCGCCGCACGCTGCAGGACCCGGCTCTGGTGCGCAGGGAGGCCTCGTGAACGCCATCCGGGACGTCTTCGTCGAGAACGGGGACAAGATCGCGGAGGCCCTGCTGGAGACCGGCTACATGGTGATCGTCGCGATCATCGCCGCCGTCCTCGTGGGCCTGCCGCTGGGCACTCTCATCTACCTCACGCGCACCGGCGGGCCGCTGGAGAACCGCCTCGTGTGGGGGCTGGCGGACCTGTACGTCACGATCGTCCGATCGTTCCCGTTCCTGCTCTTCGTCGTCTTCATGATCCCGGTGACCCGGCTGGTGTTCGGGACGACCTTCGGCACGACCGCAGCGTCCTTCCCGCTGGCGTTCGTCGCCGTCGCGATCTACGCGCGGCTCGTCGAGCAGATCCTGCTGGAGATCCCGCCGGGCATCCTCACCTCCGCCCGCGCGATGGGCGCGAGCGTCTGGCAGACCGTCACGCGGTTCCTGTACGTCGAGTCCCGCTCCGGTCTCGTCTACGCCCTCACCTCCGCGACGATCAGCTTCGTGTCGTACTCGACGGTGCTGGGCGTCGTGGGCGGCGGCGGTGTGGGCGACTTCGCCCTGCGCTACGGCTACCAGGAGTACCAGTTCGCCCTGATGTACGTGACGATCGTCCTCATCATCGCCTGCGTCCTGGTCGTCCAGGCGACCGGGCACCTCGTCTCGCGCGCCCTGGACCGGCGCTGATGACGCTCTCAGGCCCTCATCCCACCCCGCTGCGCGGCCCCTTGGTCGCGCGCATCCCCGCACGAAGGAGCACACCATGACCCGACGCACCGCACTTCCCCTCGCCGCGCTCGCCGCGACGACCCTGGTGCTGACCGGATGCGGCGGCGATGCCGGATCCGGCGACACGACCCTGCAGGTCGCCGCCGCGACCCCGCCCATGACGGACATCGTCGAGGCCGCCTCCGAGGCGATCGGCGACGGCTACGAGATCGAGATGGTCGAGGTCGCGGACTACGTCCAGCCCAACACGATGCTGGCCGCCGGCGAGATCGACGCGAACTTCGTCCAGCACGTGCCGTTCATGGAGCAGTACAACGAGGCCAACGACGCCTCGCTCGTGGGCGTGCAGCCGGTCTACCTCACAGCGGTCGCGTTCTACTCGAAGACCCTCGACTCGATCGACGAGCTGCCCGACGGCGGCCACGTCACGCTGCCGGCGGACGCCGCGAACCTGGGCCGCGCCCTGCAGATGCTCGCGGAGGCGGACATCCTCACCCTCGACCCGGATGTCGAGAAGTTCCAGGCGACGATGGACGACATCGAGGACAACCCGCGCGACCTCGAGTTCGTGCAGGTCGAGCTGCTGCAGGCGAACGCCGCGTACGAGGAGTCGGATGCGGTCTTCAACTTGCCGGCGTTCGCGAAGCAGATCGATCTGAGCCCCTTCGACGACGGCCTCACGCTGGAGGAGGATCCGGAGTTCGCCGTCACCCTCGTGACACGCGAGGAGGACCAGGACTCCCCGGAGACGCAGGCGCTCATCGAGGCGTTCACCAGCGGGCAGGTGCAGGACGTCCTCAAGGAGTTCGAGTCGACACCGGCCTTCTGAGGCTGCTGGGGGCTCCCTAGACTGGGGGCGGCGGCGCGGACTCGCATCGGTCGCGCAGGGTCCGCGCGCGTGCGCACCGGGGTGACGAGGCACCGGGTGACGATGTGCCGGGAGGCTGTGCGCCGGGCTGAGACGTGCCTGGCGAAGGAGGAGGATCCGTCCATGCCGATGACGCAGACGGTGCTTGACACCGCGATGCGGCACCCCGATCGACCCGCGATCGTGGGGGAGGACGGGACGCTCACCTACGGGCAGCTCGTCGAGGACTCCGCGCGGCTGTTCGCCGCGGTCCAGGAGCTCCACACGGCCCAGGCCGATCCCCCGGCCCCCGCCCCGGAGACGCGCGGGATCCCGCTCACCGCGATGAGCGTCGAGTCCGCCTTCCAGACGTCCCGCTTCCTCGTGGGGCTGTCCGGCTTCCGCGCCGTGTCCGCGACGATCGATCCCGCCTGGCCGCTCACGCACCGGGTCGACGTCATCGTCCGCACGGGGATCGGCGTCGTCATCAGTGACGACGCGGCGCTGGAGCCTGCCCTGCGCGAGCGCGGCTGGACCGGCACAGTGGTCTCCCTGCCGGACTTCCTCGCCCGGGTCGAGGAGCAGGCTGAGTCGTCAACGCTGGAACAGCCGACCGTGCGCGATGGTGACGAGGCGTTCCTCCTCCTCTTCTCGTCCGGCACGACGAGCAATCCGAAGGGGTTCCTCAAGACCCGGCAGCAGTACCGGGAGAACGCGGCCGTCTCGACCGCGTACCTCGAGCCGCTGCCGGGTGTGGCCACGCTGGCGCCGGGTCCCGTGTCGTACAGCCTCACGCTCTATGCGGTCGTCGAGTGCATGGTGACCGGCGGCAGCGTGCACGTCGCGGGCTCCTTCGACCCGCTCGACCTGGCCCGTCGCATCGAGGCCGAGGGCATCACGCGGATCGTCGCGGTGCCCGCCGTCGTCAAGGCGCTCACGGAGGCCGCACGCCGGGACCCGCAGCGGTTCCGGGGCCTCGAGCTCATCGTGACCGGCGGGGCGAACCTGCCCGCTTCGATCCGCGACGGGCTCGCGGAGCTGCTGCCCCACGTGCGACTCATCAGTTACTACGGCGCTGCAGAGATCGGCTTCATCGGCGACAGCCGCGACGGCGACGGGACGCTCATCAGCATCTACGACGGCGTGCAGGCCTCGATCCGCGACGAGGCCGGCGTGCCGGTGCCCGACGGCGAGCTGGGGGAGCTGTGGATCCTCGCGGCCGCGTGCTCGGAGGGGTACCTCGCGGGAACGACGGACGAGGTCCTCGTGGGACCTGACGGCTGGGCGACCGTCCACGACCAGGGGCGCCTGGTCGACGGCCAGCTGGAACTCGTGGGGCGCAAGGGCGACATCGCGGTGACCGGCGGCCACAAGGTCGCACTCACCGAGGTCGAGCGCGCCTTCGACGGGATGCCCGGCCCGGGGGCCGTGTGCGCCGTCGCGCTGCCGGATCCCTCCCTGGGCAGCATCGTCGCGCTTGTCGTGGAGGACGCACCCACGAAGGAGACGATTTCGAAGGACGCGCTGCGGACCCACGCCGCTGCGCGCCTGGCACCCCAGTTCGTGCCCCGCCGCTGGTACCGCGTGCACGCGCTGCCCCGGACCGTGGGAGGCAAGATCCGCCGCGAGGCCACCGCAGAGCTCGTCGCGGCAGGA
>DWZY01000119.1 GCA_019117325.1 Candidatus Brevibacterium intestinigallinarum | reverse complement strand
GACAGGAGGATCTCCGGCGCCGCGGCCGGGACGTAGTCCAGGTGCTCCGGCATGTGGGCGGGGTAGTAGCCCCGTCCCTGAGCCGGGTGCTCGCCCTGTGTGCTGGTGTCTGCTGTGCCCGTGGCCGCGGTCGTCATTGAACCTCCGTGTGGTGCGTCCGCGCGCGATCGCGCGTCAGCCCTCGAGCATAGGACTGTCCGATCGTTCGTTCAAGACGGGGTGGTCACATGCGGCCCTCGGCGGCGGCGCGCTGGTGCCAGCTGAGCGCCTCGTCCAGCAGGTGCGGGGCGTGGCGCGCGGTGGGGTTCTGGGCGTGGGCGCGGTCGTGGTAGTCGCGCAGCCGGTCGCGGAAGTCCGGGTGGGCGCAGTTGTCGATGATCCGGCGGGCGCGCTCGTTGGGGGCGGTGCCGCGCAGATCCGCGATGCCCTGCTCCGTCACGATGACCTGCACGTCGTGCTCCGTGTGGTCGACGTGGGGGACCATCGGCACGATCGCGGACAGGGCGCCGCTCTTCGCGGTCGACGGGGAGACGAAGAAGTTGAGGAACGCGTTGCGGGCGAAGTCGCCGGAGCCGCCGATCCCGTTGATCATTGTCGAGCCGTTCACCTCCGTCGAGTTCACATGCCCGTAGATGTCCGCCTCGACCATCCCGTTGATCGCGATGACGCCCAGGCGGCGGACGATCTCCGGGTGGTTCGACATCTCCTGGGTGCGCAGGAGGATGCGGCCCTTGTAGGACTCGATGTCGCGGTTGAAGCGCTCGGCCGTCTCGCGGGTGAGGGAGAAGGAGGTGGCGGAGATCGAATCGAGCTTGCCCGTGTCCAGCAGCGCCAGCAGGTTGTCCTGGATGACCTCCGTGTAGGACGTGAGGTGCTCGAACTCCGACTCCGCGAGCCCGGCCAGCACCGCGTTCGCGACGTTGCCCACGCCGGACTGCAGCGGCAGGAGGTTCTTCGGCATGCGGCCGGCGGAGACCTCGTGGCGCAGGAAGTCCAGCAGGTGGTCGGCCATCGCGCGGGAGGCATCATCGACCTCGGCGAATGAGTTGTCGCGGTCCGGCGCGTTCGTCCGCACGACGGCGACGACCTTGTCCGGGTCGACGCGCAGGTAGGGGTCGCCGATCCGCTGCAGGGGATCGAGGATCTCGATGGGGCGGCGGTGCGGCGGCAGCTTGGTGCCGTAGTAGACGTCGTGGAAGCCCTCGTACTCGCGCGGGTGCCACTCGTTGACCTCGAGGATCACCCGGTCCGCCTGGTCGAGCCACGTCTTGTTGTTGCCCACGGAGCTGCCGGGGACCAGCAGGCCGTTCGGCAGGATCGCGGCGACCTCGATGACCGCGACGTCCATGTTCCCGTGGAATCCGAACCACACCTGCTGCGCCAGGTGGGACAGGTGGATGTCCGTGTACTCGACCTCGCCGGCATTGATCTGCTTCCGCAGGGTGGGGTCGGCGACGAAGGGGGCGCGCTTCGCGATGCCGTCGACTCGGGCCAGCTCGCCGTCGACCTCCTCGCCCGTCGACGCACCGGTCAGCAGATCGATGCGGAAGTCCTCGCCGCGGTCGTGCGCGGCTTTGATGCGGGCCGCGAGGGCGGCGGGGACCGCCTTGGGGTGTCCCGCACCGGTGAAGCCGCTCATCCCCACGGTGTCGCCGGGGTGGATGTGCTCTGCGGCGCGGTCTGCAGTGGTAACTTTTCCAGCCAGCGCCGAGTCGGTGATTCGATTCATGCGCGCATTGTCTCAGCGGACGTTCAGGAAGGCGAAACTCGTGCGGACCGGCAACGATCACACCCTGCTGAAGGGCCTGCTGACGCTCACGGAGGCCGGCCCGGACTCCTACCAGGGCGAGCCGCGACCGGGGACGATCCTGCCCAAGACCTTCGGCGGCCAGACCCTCGCGCAGGCCCTGGCGGCCGCGTGCCGGACGGTCGACCCGAGCAGGCCGCCGGTGTCCGCGCAGGGCCTCTTCCTCTCCGCCGGGAACACCGACGGGCCGGCCCGCTTCGACGTGGAGCGCGTGCGCGATGGCCGGTCGATGGACATGCGGGCGGTGCGCGCGCACCAGGAGCACCGGGAGATCGTCCGGCTCACCGCGGTCTTCCAGGAGGAGACGGACGGCTTCGCGCATGCCGCGCCCATGCCGGAGGTCGCAGGACCGGACCAGGTGCCGCCGCTGGTCGACGTGATGGAGCGGCGCAGCACGCTGCCGGCCGAGGGCTGGCGCGAGGAGTGGGCGTTCCTGGACCTGCGATACGTGGAGGAGAACCTCGTCGACCCGTCGCCCCACGAGGGCCGGCAGCAGCTGTGGCTGCGCCTGCCCGACGTCGGGGGAGACGCTGCCGGTGCCGAGGCCGGGGCTGCCGTGTCCGGTACCGGGGGAACCGCCGCCGAGGCCGCTGTCACCGAGCCGTGGAGGCTGCGGTGCGCACTCGCGTACGTGAGCGACCTGGCGCTGCTGGCCGCCTCGCTCGTGCCGCACGGGCACATGCTGGGGGCGCCGGACATCCCGCGCGCCACCCTGACCCACGCGATCCACTTCCACGCGGATCCGGAACCGGGCGGCTGGATCCTCATCGATCAGCGCTCGCGGTGGGCCGGCGGCGGCCGCGGGCTGTCCGAGTCGACCCTCTATGCAGAGAACGGCCGCCCGCTGGCCTCCTGCCTGCAGGACGGACTCATCCGGCAGAGGAGGCCGCGGGCGGCCAGGGGCTGACGTCAGCTCAGACTGAGCTCAGCTCACTTCCCGGTCCACTGCGGGGCCCGCTTCTCCGCGAACGCCCGCGAGCCCTCCTTCGCGTCCTCGGAGGTGAAGACGTCCGCGATGAGCGGGGCCTGCTTCTCCCACATCTCCTCGCGCGACCAGTCTTGGGACTCGACGATGACCTGCTTGGAGACCTGGACGGCCAGCGGGCCGTTCGCGGCGATCGTCTGGGCCAGCTCCAAGGCGCCGTCCAGGGCCTTGCCGTCCTCGACGATCGTGTTGACGAAGCCGTTCTCCTTGCCGAAGCTCGCGGGGTAGATGTTCCCCGTCAGCGCCATCTCCAGCGCGACCGCGCGCGAGGTCCGCTGCGGCAGGATCGTCACACCGCCAGCGGCTGCGACGAGGCCGCGCTTGACCTCCGGGACGCCGAACTTCGCGGTCTCCGCCGCGACGACCAGGTCGCAGGCCAGCATCGTCTCGAAGCCGCCGGCCAGCGCGTAGCCCTCGACTGCCGCGATGAGCGGCTTGCGGGGCGGGCGCTCGGTCAGGGCGAGGAAGCCGCGACCGTCGACGGACGGGCGCTCGCCGCGCAGGAAGCCCTTGAGGTCCATGCCGGAGCAGAACGTCTTGCCCGCTCCGGTGATGATGCCGACGAACAGGTCGTCGTTCGCGTCGAACTCGTCGAGGATGGTCGCCATCTTCTGCGCCATCGCCTGCGAGGCGGCGTTCTTCGCCTCCGGACGGTTGAGGGTGATGATGAGGACGTTTCCGCGGACCTCGGTGAGGACCTCGTCCTGCATCTCCTGGTTCTCAGACATGCGTGCTCCTTCGCTTCGAATGCGTCGACCGGTGCGTCGGCGGTGCCGACTGTGGGGTGTGCGCGGCCGGATCCGGGCCCGGTCCTGCACATGCGTTCAGTATTGCAGGTGATCCCCCGCCCGTGAGCGGGATCTCACCGGGTGTCCCGGACTCAGTCCCGGCGGGCGGACAGCCCCATGTCCTTCGCGATGATCGTCTTCATGATCTCGGACGTGCCGCCGTAGATGCGGGTGACGCGCGCATCCGCGTAGAGGCGGGCGATCGGGTATTCGAGGATGTAGCCGTAGCCGCCGTGCACCTGGAGGCATTTGTCGATGACGCGGCCCTGGACCTCGGTGGTGAAGAGCTTGAGGCGCGCGGCATCTGCGGGGCTCAGCTCGTCCTCGTCGTGCGCGTCCAGCGCCTGGTCGAGCATCGCGCGGGCGGCGGCGACCTCCGTCGAGCACTCCGCCAGCACGAACTTCGTGTTCTGGAAGTTCGACAGCGGCGTGCCGAACGAGGTGCGCTCCTGCGCGTACTCCGAGGCCAGGCGGATCGCCGCGTCTGCCGTGCCCACGGCGTTGACCGCGATCGTGAGCCGCTCCTGCGCCAGGTTGGCGGACAGGTACTGGAAGGCGCTGCCCACCTCGCCCAGGACATCCGCGTCCGTGACCGTCACATCCGTGAAGTGCAGCTCGACGGTGTCCTGGCTCTTGATGCCGATCTTGTGGAGGGTCGCGCCCACCTCGAAGCCGGCGGCGTCCGCGGGGACGGCGAAGATCGTGAGGCCTCCGCGGCGGTCGGCCGGATCGAACGCCGAGGTCCGGGCGACGACCAGCACCAGGTCGGCGTTCGCGCCGCCGGAGATGAAGGTCTTGGACCCGTTGAGGGTCCACGTTCCGTCCTCATTCCGCTGCGCGCGGGTCGTGATGCCCGTGAGGTCGGAGCCGGTGCCCGGCTCGGTCATCGCGATCGCGGTCATGAGCGTGCCGTTGGCCATCCCGGGCAGCCAGCGCTGCTTCTGGTCCTCCGTCGCGTACGACAGGATGTACGGCGTCACGACGTCCTGGTGGACGCGCAGCGTGCCCAGGCTCGTGGCGGCACGGGCGGTCTCCTCCGTGAGGATCGCGTTGTACTTGAAGGTGTCGGTCTGTCCGCCGCCCCCGTACTCCTCCGGGATCTGCAGGCCGATGAGGCCCAGCTCGCCCATCCGCGCGAACACGGACCGGTCGATGAGGCCGGCGTCCTCGTACTGCTGGAAGGACGGTGCGAGCTCGCGCTCGACGTAGGTCCGGCACAGCTGCCGGAACTCCTCGTGGTCCTCGGTGTAGACGGTTCTGCGCATGAGATCCCCTGTGATCTGTGAGAGAGCGGACGGTGCGGCCGCACGGGAGGAGTGCGGCGGCACGCGGCTGGTGCGTGCGAACGGGTGTCGTGCGGTGGCGAGGAGATCGGTGTGCGGACCGCTCTTCACTTCGAATCGAACACTCGTTAAGCTCGTGGGACACGCTAATCCCTGTCTGCAACGGGTGCAACAGGGGCACGATCGGAAGGTTCCGCATCCATGCCTGAAGCTGTCATCGTCGACGCTGTCCGCACTGCCACGGGTCGCCGGGGAGGTGCGCTGCGGGATGTCCACCCCGTCGACCTGGCGGCCCACGCCCTGCGCGGCCTCATCGACCGCACGGGGATCGATCCGGCGGTCGTCGATGACGTGATCCTGGGCTGCGTGACGCAGGCCGGCGAGCAGTCGTCCAATGTGGGGCGCTGGGCGGCACTGGCGGCGGGCTTCCCGGAGACGGTCGCGGGCACGACGGTCGATCGCGCGTGCGGCTCGTCGCAGCAGGCGCTCACCTTCGCTGTCGCCTCGGTCGCAGCAGGCCACTGCGACGTCATCATCGCC
>DWZY01000118.1 GCA_019117325.1 Candidatus Brevibacterium intestinigallinarum | reverse complement strand
CGACGGCCGCCTCATAGCCCGCCCGCAGCTCCTGCGCCTGGGGCCGCAGTCCGGCAAGCGCCTCTTCGGACCCATCGCGCACCGCGGCCTCGAGCGTCTCGACGTGCAGGAAGTACACATCGTCCGCTGCGTCGAGGTGACCCGCCGCGACCAGCCGCTCCCCCAGCGCCGCGAGCGCGCGCCGCATGGGCAGTGTCAGCCGGGTCGTCTGGTAGTGCTCCAAGTCGTCGAGCGCCGTGTACGCACGCGCCAGGCGGATGACCTCCTGCAGGAAGTACCGCAGGTCGTCCGGCACCGCGTCGAGCACCTGTCGCTCGACCTCGGCCTGCTGCGCGCGCAACTGGTTCGCGGATGCCCGGTTCTGCTCCTCGCGATGCGCCAGCACCCGCAGCTGGTTCACGACGATGTGCGGCGCGCCCACCCACGTGGGGTGGTAGGCGTCGAAGTCCAGTTCCCGGTGCCCGTGGCGCGACAGGAACACATCGAGCTCCCCGGCGAACCCGGGGAACTGAGCGCGCAGCTCGTCCATCCGCCCCTCCGCGCTGGGCACCGCGTCGAGGAACTCCAGCAGGTCGGGCGTCTCGCGGATCGTCCGCGACAGGTCCCACAGCTCATCGTTGACCTGCCCGGTCTTCGTGTCCGTCTGCGCCAGCAACTGATCGAACACTGCCTGCGCCTGCTCCTTGGGCAGCCCCAGCGACAGGAGCGTGAGCAGGCCCTTGTACAGCGTCGTCTGCGTCAACGAGATCGCGATGTTCGGCAGGAAGTACGCGGTTCCCAGGTCGCTGATGCCCCGGACCAGATCCCAGAGCCCTGCGAGGTCCTTGTCCTCCAGCGGCTCGTGGCTCAGCCGCCCGATCCCCAGGAGGTACGTGTCGAGGTCGCGCATCCACTGGACCGGCAGCTCCTGCACGAATGCGAAGCGGCGAGCGATCTCCGGCAGGGCGGTCCGGATGCTGTCCGCGTCCTGGAAGAGTGCGGTGGGGAACCGGCCGGCGTACAGCTCGACAGCGGTCTGGTTGCCGTAGATGTAGAAGTCCTTCATCGCGAACCACTTGTCGCCGAAGGGCGGCAGACCCATGAGCTCGAAGCTGTGATTGAGCGACTGGTGGAAGCCCTCCTCCACAAGATCCCACGTGAGCGGAGTGACGGGCGTGGGGTACCGCTCGGCGGACTCGTCGCGAGTCCAGCGGGGCGCCACGCGGGTGACCGGCCGCGACTGGAGCAGGAACAGCTCGCCTTCGCTCACCGCCCACTCGATGTCCTGGGGGAACCCGAAGTGCTCCTCCGCCCGCACCGCCAGCTCTGCGACCTGCGCCCGAGCCTCCGCGTCCAGCGCAGCCTGCTCGCGGGCCTCCGGCGCGACGTCGACCTCGCGCGTGCCGCCGTCTGCGTCGACGACGAGCGCGACGGGCTTGCTGGCGATCCGCACGTCGACCTCGTCGCTGCCGGCGCGGCTGACGCGGTACTCGTCGACCTCCGCCTCACCGCCCACGACGGTCTCGCCCAGGCCGTAGGAGGCGTTGATGAGCACGGTTTCAAGATCGCCACGGACAGGGTCGATCGAGAAGGCCACACCCGCGGCCTCCTCCGCGCTCACCTCCACCATCTGCTGGACGACGACCGCCATCGAGGCCTGCAGGTGGTCGAGTCCCAGCCGCTCGCGGTACTTCATCGCGTGCGCGTTCCACAGGGAGGCGTAGCAGCGCTGCACTGCGTCAGCCACCGCCTGCGCGCCCCGCTCCCCCAGAAATGTGTCGTGCTGGCCGGCGAATGCGGCACCCGGCAGGTCCTCCATCGTTCCCGACGACCGCACCGCGACCGCGCGATCGACGAGGCCTGCCTCCCGCAGCGCGGCGTCGATCTCCGCGACCCAGGCCTCGTCCTCGGCGAGCTCACCCAGCAGCTCCTGCACCCGCACGGATGCGGCCTCGACCGTCTCGTTCCGCAGGATGTCGCGGATCTGAGACCGCAGCGGCGCGAGCAGATCCCTGTATGCCTCCGAGGTCACGATGATCCCCGGCGGCACCGGCAGATCGCGGGCGGACTTCGCGAGGCTCGCACCCTTGCCGCCGGCCACTTCCAGACGGACGGCATCCTCGTGGGCGAAGTCGATGAGTCGGGACATGCGAGCTCCTTCAGATTCTGGGGTCGGTGCCCGAGGTCCGGGCCGGGATCGTCGATGGGGTGGGTTCGGACTGCGAGGCAGAGGTGGTGGACAATGTCAGTGGTGCCGTGTCCGGCTGCCAGCGCCGGGCCCGCAAGAGCACCCGCCCCAGCAGCACGCTCCCGAGGCCGCACCCGGCCACCGCTGCCGTCGCAGGTCCGTGCCCCGTCGCAATGCCGGTGACGGCTGCTCCCACGAGGACGGCAGCCCACACGACGGTCGCCCCCGCTCCCCCGAGCACACGGAAGAACGACACCGTGTTGCGCGCATCGGCGCGGCGACCCACCGCCCACGCGGCACCCAGCACGGGCCAGACCGGCCAGTGGAGGACGAGCCCCAGGCGACGCGGCCACGGCGACGGAGCCGCTTGCGGAACCGAACCAGCCGAGGCGACCACGGCCTCGGCGGCGGTGTTGTCAGCGGCAACTGCCGCCGCCTGCTCGTCCAGGAACGCGGCGGCGAAGGACTCACCTGCCCGCGCGCGCACCGTCGCCCGAGCCTGCACCCCATCGAACGTCGCCTCATCCGGGCAGTTGACGGACACCGCATCGAGCGCGGCCATCATGATCCGGTGCGCGTCCTTCTCCCGCTCGATGCGGGGCGCGTCCGTGTGCTCCGGCAGGTCGATCGCGGGGCCCAGGAAGGGCTGGGCGAGGGAGCAGAAGCGCTCGGGGGCGGAGTAGAGGAGGCCCACCGGGATGACGTCGACGTCGACGCCCTCCTCCTGCAGGCGGCACCAGATCTTCGC
>DWZY01000117.1 GCA_019117325.1 Candidatus Brevibacterium intestinigallinarum | reverse complement strand
CGAGCAGACCGTCGACCTCGTCGGAGGTGTAGCCGCCGTAGTTGTTCTGCTGGCCGGTGCGCCAGTTGGCGTCCGAGTTCGAGATGCCCGTCGTGGTCGACTGCCAACCGAACAGCGAGGCGTCGTAGGTGCCGTCGCCCAGGCGCGTGCCCCAGTTGTCGTCACCGTCCTCGATGACCTCGAAGCCCGCCTGCTCCGCAGACTCCTTGATGAGTGTGAACTGCTGCGCGCGGCGCTCGTTCGACGCGCCGTAGAGCACGCGGACCTTGGGTGCCTCGACGCCGGCCTCCTCGAGGAGCGCCTTCGCGCCGTCGATGTCGCCGCCGGCGAACTCCTCGGAGCCGTTGTTCGCGATGATCTCGTCATAGCCCGGGGCGCCCGGGACCATGTAGAGCGAGTCGCGGACCGTGGCCGCGTCGTTGAGCGGCTTGATGATCGTGTCGACGATCTGCTCGCGCGGCAGGGTCTTGAGGAACGCCTGGCGGACCAGCTTCGCCTTCTCCTCGTCACCGCCGTAGGTCGCCGGGTCGAACGGTCCGTCGTTGTCGTAGGTCAGGTCGACGTGCTCGTAGGTCGCGCCGTCCTCGCTGTCGACGGTCACGCCGTCGATCGCCTCGGCGGCGGACTTCACATCCGCGGTCGCCTGCGGCTGGATCATGTCGACCTCGCCGTTCTCCACGGCCTGGACGGCTGCCATCGGATCCTCGTTGTAGCGGATCGTGATCTGGTTGACGCCCACCTCCTTGGAGCCCGTGTAGTTCTCGTCCGCCTCGAGCGTGAGGTACTGGCCCTCGGCGAAGTCGACCATCTTGTACGGGCCGTTGTGGACGATGAGGTCCTCGTCGTCCGTCATCGAGGTGAAGTCGAACGCGGTGTTCCACTCGTTCGCGATGGTGGACAGCGCCGCGGTGTCCTCGTCCTCGATCGCGTCGAGGATGGCCTGCTTCGCGGCGGCGGGGTCCTCCTCGCCCAGGGCCTTCTTCGCGACGATGTGCGCGGGCACGCCCACGCCGTCCGCGCCGAAGCCCAGCGAGTAGCGCCAGTCGGCGAAGGCCTGCGAGTACTCGAAGGTGACCTCCTTGCCGTCCTCGGAGATCTCCGGGAAGTCCTCGATGAGCGAGGGACCGATCTCTGCGGAGTCGAAGAAGACGGTCGAGTCGTCGTCGATCTCCTCGATCGCGCCGGTGTCCTCGTCGCGGTCGACCTCCTCCTCCTCTGCCGTGTTGAAGTTCGACGACTGCGCGGCCCACTGGAGGACGATGTCCGCCGCATCGACGGGAGCGCCGTCCGACCACGTCGCGTCATCCGCGAACGTGTACTTCACCTTAAGCGGGTCCTCGGACACCTGCTCGACGGTGCCCAGAGCGCCCTCCTGCACCTCGAGGTTGTCGTCGTAGTACCCGAAGTTCTCGTTCATCATGTACGTGACGATCGAGTTCGCGACGGCGTTGCCGTTGGCCGTCATCGTGTTCATGCTGCGGAAGGGCTCGTTCCAGCCGATGTTGAGCAGCGAGTCGCCGCCCTCGCCGCCGCCTCCGTCGCCGTCGCCATCGCTGCCGGGCGGAGTGCAGGCGGACAGGATCATGGCCGCAGCCGCGAAGCCCGCCCCCACTCCCAGATAGCGCTTCTTCACGTCGTCTCCTCTGTCGTTCTGTCGTGCGCGTTGTGTCCCTGCGGACCAGAAGGGCCGCGAAGGGCCCTTCCTGAGTTCTGCATGAACGGGTCATGCAAGAAGCATGAATTGCTTGAACTGTACGGCCGAGCGTGAGGTCGACCACAAGCCGTGACGGGACTCACGGGGCATCGTTACTCATTCGTGACTGCTGCTGAATGGCCATACACTCGGGCGCATGGGAGAAGCGTCGATGCGCAGGGATTCGGGCGATTTCGGGTCCAGTCCCGGGAGTGATCGCGAGGCCGTGCTGCGGACCTCGTCAGCGGTCACGATCGGCTGGGTCGCGGTCGTCGCGGCGGCACTCGTCGCGGTCCTCATCCTCGCCCAGGTCCCCGCGGTCGACGCGGTGGCGATGCTGGGGCTGCCGGCGGTCATCGCGGCGGTGGGCTGGGCCTGCTACCTGCGGCCGCGGGTGCTCCTGGAGGAGCACGGCGCGCGGATCATCAACCTCGTGCGGACCCACGACGTGCCCTTCGCCCGCATCGACTCAGTCGACCGTCGACTGGGGGTCACCCTCACGACGGATGCGGGCCGCAGGATCGGCGTGTGGTCGCTGCCGGACACGGGCCGCAGGGTCCGCCGGGCTGGACTGCACGGCGGATCGGTCGAACCGCACACGGCCGAGCCGGTCCAACGGCTCCTCGATGCCCGCGCCCGCTGGCTCCAGGCGGATCAGGGGCCGATCGGACCCCAGGAAGTCACGTCACGGACCGATGTGCGACCGGCCCTCGTGTGCGCGGTCGTGGCGCTGTGGGCGGTGTGGGGCCTGATCGTCACCGCGGGCTTCTGAGCGCGAGCGTCACCAGCGGCGGGCGCGCCATTCGGCCAGGTGCGGGCGCTCGGCGCCCAGCGTCGTGGAGTCGCCGTGGCCGGGCAGGACGATCGCGTCGTCGCCGAAGCGGGCGAAGATCCGCTCCTCCAGGTCGTCCATGAGCGAGTCGAAGTCCTCCTCCGACCAGGTCTTGCCCGGTCCGCCGGGGAAGAGCGAATCACCGGAGAGGATGACGTCCTGCCCGTCCGCATCCGTGAGGACGAAGGCGATGGAGCCCGGCGTGTGCCCGCGCAGCGCGATGCAGGCCAGGGTCAGATCGCCGATGACGAGGACGTCCTCATGCTCCACGGTCTCTGCGACGGTCGCGCCGGACTCCTCCGCGATCGCCTCGGCGTCGTCGACCCCGGCGATCGTGCGATCTGTCAGCTCCCGGGCCGCGTCGGCCAGTGCACGCACGTGGTCCCAGTGCCGGTGGGTCGTGAGGATCGCGTCGACGTCACCGCCGCCTGCTGCCTCGATGAGGGACCGGATGGCCGGGAGGTCGTCGGCCGCGTCGATGAGGACGTGCGAATCCGCTCCGTCCGCGGTGACGAGGTAGACGTTGTTCGACATCTCCGACACGGAGATCGATCGGATGGTGAACCCAGAGAATGCGCGCTCCACGATGTCCATGGCCTCACCCTACGTGGAGCATCCCCGCCTGAGCACGGTCATCCCACGTCCTGAGCATCACGCGGCCCCGCGCCGCCGCTTGCTACAGTCGACTCCGGGCGTGAACACCGCCCGCGGACGAGGGAGCCGTACCCGCACACGCGACAAGACGGCCGGAGGAGGAATCTCCATGTCCCCGGACCTGTCCCCCGCGCTCGCCTGGACGGTGCTCATCACCTCGGGCGCCTTCGAGACCATGTGGGCCTATGCCCTGGCCGCGAACCATCTGCGATTCTCCCGCCGCGCCGTGCTCTTCCTCATGGGCACCGTCCTCTCCATGGGCGGCCTCGCCGTGGCACTGACCTCTATCCCCGTGGGCACCGGCTACGCGGTGTGGGTGGGCATCGGCGCCGTCACGACACTGGCCTTCGCCGTCCTGCGCCGTCAGGAGTCGTTCACGTGGGTGCGTGCGATCTTCGTCGCGATCCTGCTGACCGGGGTCGTCGGCCTCCAGGTGGTGAGCTGACATGGCCTGGATCCTGCTGATCCTCTCCGGGTCGCTCGAGGCCGTGTGGGCCCACGCCCTGGCGGACATCCTCGACCCTGTCAACGCGCTCACGTTCGTGCTGGGGCTCGCCGGCTCCGTCTGGGGCCTGCAGCGCGCCATGCGCACGATCCCCATGGGCACCGCCTACGCGATCTGGGTGGGTGCGGGCGCGACCGTGACGGCCGTGTGGTCCGGCATCGAGGGCGAGCCCTTCGGCCCGGCCAAGATCGTCTGCATCGGCCTCATCCTCGTGGGCGTCATCGGCCTGGAGCTCAGTCGCGGCCGGGCTCCGGAGGACGACGCTGCGCACGACGCACCGGCGCCTGAGGACGCACCAGCTCCGCAGGACGGGTGACCCCGTCGCCGAGGCCGCCACACCTCACGCTCCCGGGTCGCCCGGCTCCATGGCCGGGTGACCCGGGGAGTCGCTGCGGATGCCCTCAGTGGGTCGCGCGGAAGGCTCCGCGCGTGTACTGCTGCGGGTAGGGGGCCTCGCGCCAGTCCATGCCCAGGTCGAAGGCCGCGCGCTGCGGCCAGGCGGGATCGCGCAGGGCGGCCCGGCCGATGAGCACGACATCCGCGTCGCCGGTCACCAGCACCTGCTCGGCCTGGGCACCGTGCGTCAGGAGGCCGACCGCGCCGGTCGTCGCGCCGGTGGCCGCGATCTCGCCGGCCAGTGGCACCTGATAGCCGGGGCCCGCCGGGATCTGCGCGGGGACGTTGCCGGAGGAGGACACGTCGATGAGATCGCAGCCCTCCTCCGTCAGGAGGGCCGCGAGCTCCGCGGCCTGCTCGACATCGAAGCCCTGGTCCTCCCAGTCCTCGCCGGCCCACTCCGTGGCGGAGATGCGGACGAACACCGGCATGTCCTCACCCACCTCCTCGCGGACGGCGGCGTAGACCTCGCGCACCAGGCGGGTGCGTCCCTCGAAGTCGCCCCCGTACTCGTCGTCGCGCGTGTTCGACAGCG
>DWZY01000116.1 GCA_019117325.1 Candidatus Brevibacterium intestinigallinarum | reverse complement strand
GCGCCTCGTCGGCCGTGTCGACGACCGTGAAGAGGTCGATGTCTTGGGGAGCGATGACCCCGCGGTCCACGAGCGTCGTGCGGATCCACTCGATGAGGCCGCCCCAGAAACGCCGCCCCACGAGGACGATCGGGAAGCGGGTGATCGTGCCGGTCTGGACGAGGGTGAGTGCCTCGAAGAGCTCGTCGAGGGTGCCGAAGCCGCCCGGCAGGACGACGAAGCCGCGGGAGTACTTGACGAACATCGTCTTGCGGACGAAGAAGTAGCGGAACTCGATGCCCAGGTTCACGTGGTCGTTGAGGCCGGCCTCGAACGGCAGTTCGATGCCCAGTCCCACGGACACGCCGTCCGCCTGCTCCGCACCCCGGTTGCCGGCCTCCATGATGCCCGGCCCGCCGCCGGTGATGACGGCCACACCCCGGGCGGCGATGCCGCGTGCGATGTCGACGGCCAGGGCGTGCTCGTCCGTGCCCTCGGCCAGGCGGGCGGAGCCGAACAGCGAGACGGCCGGCCCCAGCTCGGAGAGGGTGCCGAACCCCTCGACGAACTCCGCCTGGATGCGCAGGACCCGCCACGGGTCCGAGTGCACCCAGTCCGTGCTCGTGTCGCGGTTCAGCAGCTTCTGGTCGGAGGTCCAGTCCGGGACCTGCGCACCGCGCAGGGTGACGGCGCCCTTGATGCGGCTGCGCGGCCTCATGCCGCGCGTCCCGTCGTGCCGGGCTCGAGGAAGGTGAGGAGGGCGCGGGTGGCGGCCACGACCTCGGCGGCGGGGACGTGCTCATCCGCCCGGTGGGCGTACAGCGGGTCCCCGGGCCCGAAGTTGAGGGCGGGGATGCCCAGCGCACTGAAGCGGGCGACGTCCGTCCACCCCAGCTTGGGGGCGACCGTGCCGCCCACCGCCCGGGCGAACGACTCTGCGATCGGACGGTCGAGGCCGGGGCGGGCGCCCTCGGACAGGTCGACGACGCGCAGCTCGTGGCCCGGGAACAGGCCGCGCAGGTGCTCCTCCGCCTGACGGCCCGTCATCGACGGGGCGAACCGGTAGTTGATGAGGACGGTGCACGCATCCGGCACGACGTTGCCGGCGACGCCCCCGCTGATGCCCACCGCGGACAGCGATTCCCGGTAGTCGAGGCCGTCGACCGTGACCGTCTGCGGCTCGTGGGCCGCGAGCGTGCTGAGGATGGGCGCGGCCGCATGGATCGCGTTCACCCCCATGAAGGCGCGGGCGGAGTGGGCGCGCACCCCGCTCGTCGTCACCTCGACGCGGATCGTGCCGTTGCAGCCGCCCTCGATCCCCGCGTTCGACGGCTCGCCCAGGATCGCGAGGTCCGCGTCCAGCAGGTCCGGATGGTTCTCTGCGAGGCGACCCAGGCCGTTGAGCGAGGCGTCGACCTCCTCGTGGTCGTAGAACACCCACGTGACATCGCGGGAGGGATCCCGCAGCGCGTGCGCGGCGGCCAGCTGCATCGCCACGCCGGCCTTCATGTCGCAGGCGCCCCGGCCCCAGATGACCTCGCGCCCCTCGACCATGCGGCGCTTCGCGGGCAGGTTGTCCTCGATCGGGACGGTGTCCAGGTGGCCGGCGACCAGCACGCGCTCGTCCCGCCCCAGCTCCGTGCGAGCGATGAGCGCGTCGCCGTTTCGCACGATCGTGAGGTCCGGGCCGTCGCCTGCAGAGATCTCCCGCAGGACGGCTTCCAGGGCGTCCGCGATGCGGCGCTCGCCGCCGGAGACGGAGGGCAGGTCGCACAGTCGTACGGTGAGCTCGGCGGGATCGTCGCAGACGGCCAGCAGGGCGGCCGCGTCCTGATCCGTGGTGGCGGGGGTGGAGGTCATGGCGCCAGCCTACCGGGGGCACTCCGACCGGTAGGCTGGACGTCATGACAGCACGATTCGCAGCAGGCGTGGGCCTGCGCACATCCCACGGCAGTGACGTTCTCTCCGTCTGGTACCCGGCACCGGTCCTCGGCACCTCCGCGGAATCCGCGGAGGCCTCCGCGACGAGCGCGCTGAGCCCGGCCGACCTGGACGGACTCGCGGGTGCGGACGAGGCGCGCGGCACGACGACGGACGTCGTCACGACCGTCATCGACCTGGACCAGGCACCGGCGGACGCCGCGGACGGCTACTTGCGCCTCCACGCGCTCTCCCACCGCCTCGTGACCCCCAACTCGATCAGCCTCGACGGGCTCTTCGGGAAGCTCAGCAACGTCGTCTGGACGTCCTCGGGCGCATGCGCGGTCGAGGGCTTCGACGCGGTGCGGGTCAAGCTCCTCGCCCGGGACAGCCAGGTCGCGGTGTACGGCGTCGACAAGTTCCCCCGCATGACGGACTTCGTCGTGCCCTCCGGCGTGCGGATCGGCGACGCCGACCGCGTGCGCCTGGGTGCGCACCTGGCCGAGGGGACCGTCATCATGCACGAGGGCTTCGTGAACTTCAATGCGGGCACCCTGGGCTCCGCCATGGTCGAGGGCCGCATCTCGCAGGGCGTCGTCGTGGGCGACGGCACCGATGTGGGCGGCGGCGCCTCCATCATGGGCACCCTGTCCGGCGGCAACGCGCTGCGCATCACGGTGGGCGCGGGCACGCTGCTGGGCGCGAACTCCGGCATCGGCATCTCGCTGGGCGACAACTGCGTCGTCGAGGCCGGGCTCTACGTCACCGCAGGCACCCCCGTGGCCCTCGTGGAGGAGCGCGGTCGCGTCGTCAAGGCGATCGAGCTGTCCGGCGCGGACGGCGTCCTGCTGCGCCGCAACGGCCGCACCGGCGGCGTCGAGGCACTGCCGCGCACGGACCGCGGCATCGAGCTCAACCCCGACTTGCACTGACGGCAGCCTGAGTCCGCAGCCCCGTGAGAGGGTGGGTCCATGAGCATGGACCCACCCTCTTGCGCGTCCTCGTCCTCCCCTCCTCCCCCGCCGCCGACCGGCGCACCGTCGCAGGTGGCTGGCTCGTCTCTGCCGCCGGTCGGCGCACCCTCGCGGGCGACCAGCACGCCCGCCCCGCCCCTGCCGCGGGCGCTCGCCCCGGACCTGGCCCGCGGCTTCATGCTGCTCCTCATCGCGATCGCCAATGTGTCGTGGCACCTGTGGGGACACCCGACGGGCCTCACCTCTGCACACCCCACGGACGGCGGACCGCTCGACAGCGCACTCGCTGCCGTATCACTTATCTTCATCGACGGGCGCATCTATCCGATGTTCGCGTTCCTCTTCGGCTACGGCATGGTGCAGTTCGCCCGATCGCGCGAATCGCGCGGCATACCCGGACGGATCGTCGACCGCATGCTGCTGCGCCGCCACCTGTGGCTCCTGGTGTTCGGCTTCGTCCACGCGCTGCTCCTGTTCAACGGCGACATCCTGGGCGCGTACGGCCTGACCGGACTCATTCTGGGCGCGGCCCTCTTCCGCCGCTCCGACAGGGCACTGCGGATCACCGCGTGGATCTTCGCGGGCGTCATCCTGCTCTTCGCCCTGGGAAGCCTCGTGCTGGGGCTGCTCATGCTCCTGCTGCCCGCGGAGGTGCAGGATGAGATCGCACGCTCGATGGCGGCCAGTGGCTCCGCGGCAGACATGTTCGCGGGCCAGTCGAACTACGCACTCGCAGCACTGATCCGGGCGGGGACCTGGTTCACGACGACCATCGGCACGGTCCTCATGCTCACGATCCCGCTCAGCGTGGTGCTGGGCTGGATGGCCGCACGCCGCGGCCTCCTCGACGATCCCGCGGCACACCGGACCGTCCTGATGTGCATCGCCGGCTGGGGCATCACCATCAGTGCGTTGGGCGGTCTTCCCAGCGCACTCGAGTTCCTGGGACTTCTGCCACTGCCCGCGACCAGCCCCTGGATGCTCATGGGGATCGACACTCTCACCGGGGTGGCCGGTGGCGCCGGCTATGCGGCGCTCTTCGGCCTCCTCGCCCTGCGGATCGGCTCGCGTCCGGGTCGCGTCACCTCTGCCATCGCAGGTGTGGGGCGCCGCTCGCTGAGCTTCTACCTGCTGCAGTCCCTGCTCTTCGCGCCGCTGCTCAACGCCTGGGGCTTCGGACTGGGCCGCGGCATGGGCACGACGATTGCGTTCGCCATCGCGGTGGCCGTGTGGGTCGTCTCCCTGGTGCTGGCAGCCGTCCTGGACCGCAGGAATGCGCGCGGACCGGCGGAGAGGCTCCTGCGCCGCCTCA
>DWZY01000115.1 GCA_019117325.1 Candidatus Brevibacterium intestinigallinarum | reverse complement strand
CAGCACCGCGGCGGCCCACGCGACCGCGGCGACGGCTGTCAGGCCCACCGCGTAGGACCGCTCGGTCTGCTCGGCGACCGCGGCCTCGCGCGCTTTCGGTCCCGCGTTCGCGTAGGTGCTGTCTGAGGAGGCGGTCGACTCTGAGGAACCTGAGGATCCAGCCTCGCTCTGGGATGCGAAGAGGAGGTCCTGGGGCTCGGGACCGTCGCTCTCCTCGACGACGATGCTGACGGGGCGGTCGACCTCGGCGTTCAGCTTCCGCAAGACGATCCGCATCTGCTCCGCGATGTGCTCCGATGCCTGTGTGAGGACCTGCGAGCGGTACTGGGACAGGATGAACTCGTCCTGCGCGAGCGCCTGCGGGCCGGCGACGATCGTGAGGGTGACGGGGTCCGGCGGGTCGGACCGCTCGCCGCGCCCGTACTCCGCGGCCTGCCGCACGAAGGTGGGGGAGAGGTCCTCGGGCAGGATGACCGCGAGGACCGAGGTGCCGTCGGCGACCTGCTCACGTGCGGCCTCGGGATTCATCGTGTGCTCGTGGGTCGCGAAGTCCTGTGCGACCGCGCCCTGCTCCAGACGGTCCGCGAACTCACCGGAGAATGCCAGGTGGTCCGTCATCGCGGACTGGATCGCGGGCATCTCCACGGGCTCATCGTCGATGCCGACGGCGATCGTGAACGTGGGCTTCTCGACGTATCCCTGCGCGGGCCCCGGCCTGGAGCAGGGGGAGGCAGAGCACCAGTGCGAGGATGCCGGCGACGAGGCCGGTGAGGAGTCCCCCGATGAGGATCGCCGGGGTCCTGCCTCGCGTGACCGCGCGGACGGTGGCGGCTGTCCTGCCGGGAGGCGTGCGTGCTGGCGGCTGAGGTGACGGTCCTGTGTCGTCTGCCGGAGCGGTCCCGGTCGGGCGTCCTGTCATCGGGTCTCCTCCGGGTGTCACTCCAGCACCGGGTGTCACTCCAGCGCCAGCGGTCGGTCCAGCCTGCAGTGTCTCACCCCAGTTCGAGTGCCGCCCGAGCGGCGGCGCGCAGCTGCGTGTCCACGACCGCGGCGGGCAGCCTGCGGCTGAGGTGCGGCGTCGAGTTCACCATGCCGAAGAGCGCGTGGACGCGGACCGTCGCCGCATCCTCCGTGAGCTTCGGGTGGACGCGGCGGACGATCCCGGTCCAGGCCGTCACGTACTGCCGCTGCAGGCGGCGGACGCGGCGCCGCTCCGTCTCCGGCAGGGCGTGGAGGTCGCGGTCCTGGATGCGGATGAGCTCGGGCTCGGACAGCGCGAAGTCCGCGTGGAAGTCGATGAGGGCCTCGAGCGTCTCCCTGGCCGGGAGGTCCTTGGCGACGATGCGCTCGCCGCCCGCGTGCAGGTACTCGGAGATGCCCACCAGCAGCTCGATGAGCACGGCCTCCTTCGAATCGAAGTGGCGGTAGACCGCGGGCCCGGACACTCCTGCGCCCTGCCCGATGTCCGTGAGCCGCACCGCGCGGAAGCCGTTGCGGGCGAAGAGGGTCTTCGCGGACTCCAGCAGCTGCGCCCGCCGCTCCGCCTTCGCCGCCTCGCGGCTGCCGGGGGAGGGGCCGGTCGCATCCTCCCCGCGATCCTCGTGTGTGCCTGTTGTCACACGTCCTCCCTTCGCGCTATCATCCAGTCAGTTAATCGATGTTAACCGAATGTGCGGCGGTTCGACCAGAGGCGCCGGCATCCTGAACTCCGGGAGGGGATCCCATGCGCACCATCGGTTCGCCGGTCGATCCGCAGACCTCGCCCCACGCGCAGGCGCACGCGGCGCTGCTCGACGAGCTGCGTCAGCGCACCGCCGCCACCGCGCGCGGGGGATCCGAGGCCTCGCGTCAGCGGCACGTGGATCGCGGCAAGCTGCTGCCGCGCGATCGGGTGGAGGGCCTGCTGGATCCCGGCAGCCCGTTCCTCGAGTTCTCGCAGCTCGCGGCGAACGGCATGTACGACGATGCCTCGCCCGGCGCCGGCATCATCACGGGCATGGGGCTGGTGTCCGGGCGCCTGTGCGTCATCGTCGCGAACGACGCGACGGTCAAGGGCGGCACGTACTACCCGATGACCGTGAAGAAGCACCTGCGGGCGCAGGAGATCGCGCAGCAGAACCACCTGCCGTGCCTCTACCTCGTCGACTCGGGCGGGGCGAACCTCCCCAACCAGGACGACGTGTTCCCCGACCGCGACCACTTCGGTCGCATCTTCTACAACCAGGCGATCCTGTCCGCAGCGGGTATCCCACAGCTGGCCGCGGTCCTGGGCTCCTGCACCGCCGGCGGCGCCTACGTGCCCGCGATGGCGGACGAGTCCGTCATCGTGAACGAGCAGGGGACGATCTTCCTGGGCGGGCCGCCCCTCGTGAAGGCCGCGACCGGCGAGGTCGTCACGGCCGAGGAACTGGGCGGCGGCGCGCTGCACTCCCGCACCTCCGGCGTGACGGACCACCTGGCGGCGAACGATGAGCACGCGCTGGAGATCCTGCGCGACATCGCGCAGACCTTCGGCCCCCGGCACGCGCCCGCGTGGGAGCGGACGGAGCCGGTCGAGCCCGCGCACGCTCCGGACGAGCTCACCGCCGTCGTCCCCGTCGACTCCCGCGTCCCCTATGACGTGCGCGAGGTCATCGCCCGCATCGTCGACGGCTCCCAGTTCCACGAGTTCAAGGCGGAGTACGGCACCAGCCTGGTGACCGGGTTCGCCCGCATCGACGGCCACCCCGTGGGGATCATCGCGAACAACGGCATCCTCTTCGGCGAATCCGCGATGAAGGGCGCCCACTTCATCGAGCTGTGCGACCAGCGCTCCACCCCGCTCGTGTTCCTCCAGAACATCTCCGGCTTCATGGTGGGCCGCGACTACGAGGCCGGCGGCATCGCGAAGCACGGGGCCAAGATGGTCAACGCCGTCGCGACCGCGCGGGTGCCCAAGTTCACCGTCGTGATCGGCGGCAGCTTCGGCGCCGGCAACTACTCGATGTGCGGCCGCGCCTACTCGCCGCGCTTCCTGTGGATGTGGCCCAATGCCCGCATCTCCGTCATGGGCGGCGAGCAGGCCGCGAGCGTCCTGGCCACCGTCAAGCGCGACCAGATCGAGGGCCGCGGCGAGGACTGGGCGGCAGAGGACGAGGAGGCCTTCAAGGACCCGATCCGCCGCCAGTACGAGGACCAGGGCAACCCGTACTACTCGACCGCCCGCCTGTGGGACGACGGGATCATCGAACCCGCGGACACCCGCCAGGTGCTGGCCCTGGCCCTCGAGGCCGCCCGCTTCTCCCCGCTCGAACGACCGCTGGCCGCCCCCGGCTACGGCGTCTTCAGGATGTGAGTCGAATGTTCTCCAGGATCCTCATCGCCAACCGCGGCGAGATCGCGCTGCGCGTCATCCGAACCTGCCGGAGGATGGGCATCGAGACCGTCGCCGTCTACTCCGACGCGGACGCGGACGCCGCCCACGTGCGGGCCGCGGACATCGCGCACCGCCTGGGCCCGGCCCCGGCCGCGCAGTCCTACCTCAGCATCGACCGGGTCCTCGAGGCCGTGCACGCGACTTGCGCGCAGGCCGTCCACC
>DWZY01000114.1 GCA_019117325.1 Candidatus Brevibacterium intestinigallinarum | reverse complement strand
CACGCGACGGTGAGGAGGCCGAACACCGCCAGGGCGTAGAGGCCGGACCACTTGACGCCCATCCCGCAGCCCAGTGCCACTCCGGCAGCCAGGCGGTACCAGCGGATGCCCAGCGAGGGACCCCACGTCTCCGGGAGGAACCACGCCGGTCGCGCACCCAGGTGCCTGCCCAGCTGTGAGGGTGTGGCCCCGGGGCCGGCCGCGTCCAGCGCCCGCTCGATGCGGTCCCGCGTGCGCACGCGGTCCTCGATGAGCAGCCAGAACGCCAGCAGCACGAAGAACATGAGGAAGATGTCCAGCAGCGAGGTGCGCGAGTGGACCAGGTGCTCACCATCGATGGCCAGCAGCAGGGAGGCGATCGCCGCCAGCCACGCGGACCGGAACAGGCGCCACGCGATGAGGCCCACGATGAGGATCGACAGGGTGCCCACGACCGCGGCGGCGAAGCGCCAGCCGAAGCTGCTGTCCTGCCCGAACAGCTGGATGCCCGCTCCGATCATCCATTTGCCCAGCGGTGGGTGGACGATGAAGTCGCCCGTCTCCAGCACGCCCCAGGGGTCGCCGGCCTCGAACGCGGGGTTGGGCTCCTCCGGCCATTCGCGCTCGTACCCGAACTGGGTGAGCGACCAGCCCTCCTTCACGTAGTACGTCTCGTCGAAGATGAGGGTGCCGGGCGCGCCCAGGCGGAAGAACCTGAGGACTCCGCCCACTGCGGCAATGAGGGCCGGCAGCAGCCAGCCCAGCAGCGAGGGAGGGAACCGCACGGCCAGGGACTGCAGTGCCGTCGACTGCTGGGGCGCGGACAGGGGCGCGCGGCGGTCGGTGGGCATGGCGGTCACAGCGGCCAGTGTAACGGGGCGTCAGCCTCACGCCCGTTGTACGCCTCACGCGCCGCGGAGTAGGTTGGGAGCGCGCATGCGCGGGCCCGCCGGGCCCGCCGGGCACGCGCGCAGCACGCGTGAGGAGGACGGGATGACCAGCGGCGAGCACCACGATGCGGCCCCCACCCTCCGCGACCCCTACGCGGGGGCCTACGCCGGGTCCGTGCCCGCCAGCGGCACCAACCGGCTCGCGATCGTCTCACTCGTCCTGTCCCTGGCCGGGCTCGTCACGTACGGACTGACCTCGATCGTGGGCATCGTCCTGGGCCACCTCGCCCGCGGGCAGATCACGCGCACCGGCGAGCAGGGCGCGGGCCTGGCGCTGGCCGGCATCATCGTGGGCTACAGCGTGGTGGGACTCCTCGTCATCGCGACGGTCATCGTCCTCGTCACCCGCACCATCATGGCGGCCGCATGAGCACCGCAGACACGACCGCCCCGGACTCCTCCGGCCAGCTCATCCTGGTCGGCACCCCCATCGGCAACCTGGCCGACGCGAGCCCCCGCATGCGCGAGGCCGTCCTCGCCGCAGACCTCGTCGCCGCCGAGGACACCCGCCGCTTCCGCGCCCTCTGCGACCGCCTCGACCTGCAGCCGGACGCGAAGGTCCTGAGCGTCCACGACCACAACGAGGAGGCCCGAGCCGGCGAGCTCGCGGACGCCGTGGCCGCCGGCCAGACCGTCGTCCTCGTCTCCGATGCCGGGATGCCGGCGGTCTCCGATCCGGGCTACCGGGTCGTCAAGGAGGTCGCAGGCAGGGGGCTGGCGGTCACCTCGGTGCCCGGGGCCTCGGCGGCGGTGACGGCCCTGGCCGTGTCCGGGCTGCCCAGCGACCGGTGGGCCTTCGAGGGGTTCCTGCCGCGCAAGCCCGGCGAGCGCCGCCGCCTGCTGGAGTCGCTGGCCAGCGAGCGCCGCACCCTCGTCTTCTACGAGAGCCCGCACCGGGTGGGCGACGCGCTTGCCGACATGGTCGCGGCCTGCGGCGCGGACCGCCCGGCCGTCGTCTGCCGCGAGCTGACCAAGCTGCACGAGGAGGTGCTGCGCGGCACGCTGGGCGAGCTGGCCCGCACCGCCGCGGACGGCCTGCGCGGCGAGATCTGCATCGTGCTGGCGCCGGGGGAGGCACCGCAGGCCCCCGCGCCCGAGGCCGTGGTCCCGGAGGTCGCCCGCCTCACCGCGGACGGGGTGCGGGCGAAGGAGGCGGCCGCCCGGGTCGCCGCCGCCCACGGTCTGCGCACCCGCGAGGTGTATGAGGCGTACCTGCACGCCGAGTAAGCTGGCGGCATTATGACCTTCTACATCACCACCGCGATCGCGTACCCCAACGGAAACCCCCACATCGGCCACGCGTACGAATACATCGCGGCGGACGTCCTGGCGCGCTTCCACCGGCTGGACGGCGAGGACGTCTTCTACATGACCGGCACGGACGAGCACGGTCTCAAGATGCAGCAGACGGCGGAGAAGCAGGGCATCACGCCGCGTGAGCTGGCGGATCGGAATGCGGCGGCCTTCCAGCGCCTGCACGACTTCCTGGGCTCCTCCTACGACCGGTTCATGCGCACGACGGACGAGGACCACAGGGCGGCCTCGCAGGCGATCTGGCAGCGGATGGTCGACGCCGGCGACATCTACCTGGACGCCTACAGCGGCTGGTACTCCGTGCGCGATGAGGCGTACTACCAGGAGGACGAGACGGAGGTCGTCGACGGCGAGCGCCGCTCGATCACGACCGGCACCCCCGTCACGTGGACGGAGGAGGAGTCCTACTTCTTCCGCCTGTCCGCCTACCAGGACAAGCTCCTGGCGCTCTACCGCGACCACCCGGAGTTCGTGGGCCCGGACGTGCGCCGCAACGAGGTCGCGTCCTTCGTGGCCGGTGGACTCAACGACCTGTCCGTCTCCCGCACCACGTTCGACTGGGGCATCCCGGTGCCGGGCGACGAGCGCCACGTCATGTACGTGTGGGTCGACGCGCTCACCAACTACCTGACCGGTGCGGGCTTCCCGGACATGGACTCGCAGCAGTTCCGCGACCGGTGGCCGGCGGACGTCCACATCATCGGCAAGGACATCTCCCGCTTCCACGCCGTCTACTGGCCCGCGTTCCTCATGAGCGCCGGCATCGAGGTGCCGAAGCGGGTCCACGCGCACGGCTTCCTCTTCAACAAGGGCGAGAAGATGTCGAAGTCGGTGGGCAACGTCGTCGACCCGTATGACCTCGTCGAGACCTTCGGCCTGGACACTCTGCGCTTCTTCGTGCTGCGCGAGATCTCCTACGGCCAGGACGGCTCGTACTCCGCGGACGGCATCGTGACGCGCAAGAACACGGACCTTGCGAACGAGTACGGCAACCTGGCGCAGCGCTCCCTGTCGATGGTCGCGAAGAACCTGGATGGGCAGATGCCCGCGCTCACGGACCTGACGGCGGAGGACGAGGAGCTGCTGGCCTCGGCCCGCGGCCTGCTGCCCACGGCGCGTGAGCAGGTCCTCCAGCAGAACCTCCACCTGTACGTGGGGGATGCGTGGAAGGTGCTGTCCGCCGCGAACCGCTACATCAGCGCGCAGGAGCCCTGGAAGCTCAAGAAGACGGACCCCGCGCGCATGGCCACGGTGCTGGCCGTCGTGCTGGAGGTCGTCCGCGTCGTGACCCTGCTGGTGCAGCCGGTCATGCCGGAGTCCACCGCCCGCATTCTCGACCTGCTGGGCGTGGACGAGGGTGCGCGGATGTTCGCGGACATCGACACCCCGGTGCCTGCGGGCACGCAGCTGCCGGCGCCCTCACCCGTCTTCCCCAAGCACGTGGAGCCCGCGGAGGAGTCCGCCTGATGGTGGGGTCCCGCGCAGCAGGGCAGTACCCGCCGGTCCCGGACCCGCTGCCGCACCCTGTCGTCGACACACACACCCACCTCGACATCTGCACAGGTGCCCGCGGGCCCCTGCGCGACGGCGAGCCGCGGCCGGAGGTGGAGCCGGGCGAGGACGAGTCGTTCCCGCCCCTGTCCTACTTCCACGAGACCGCGCAGGCGGCCGGCGTCACCCGGATCGTGCAGATCGGGTGCGACATGGCGTCGGCCCGCTGGACGGCCCAGGTCGTCGACGCCGAGGCCGCGGCCG
>DWZY01000113.1 GCA_019117325.1 Candidatus Brevibacterium intestinigallinarum | reverse complement strand
TGCTCGACATCGTGTACGGAGAGGCATCTGCGCAGGTCAGAGCCCTCGCCAGACGTCTCGCAGCACCATGTCGCCCGGGGGACCGTGGTGATTCATCTGATGCAATACGCAGACTAGGACTTAACATAATGTAGATTATCGGCTCAGCCGAGAGTGACGGGGAGAAACCCACGTGGCGTTTCCGTGGCGATCTGCGCGAGCGCGTCGTCCAGTGTCGGGTGGGCGAACTCGAAGCCGCTGTCGACCAGCGCGGCGGGATCCACCCAGCGGCTCTTGAGGACGAGCTCGGCCTCGGTCTGGATGATGCGCGCGCCCAGTCTCAGCGACCAGGCCGGCAGCGGCACGTGCGCACGCGCGCTGACGGGTCCGCCCAGATGGCGACGGACCGCATCCATGAACTCGTCATTGGTGACCGGGTTGCGCGTCGCGACGTTGACGGGACCCTCGATCTGCTCATGCGTGAGGATGTGGCGGATCGCGCGCTGGACGTCGTCGACGTGGACCCAGGACAGCATCTGCCCACCGTCGCCCTGGCGGCCGCCGAAGCCCGTCCGGGCCAGATTGATGCTGGGGCTCAGTGCGCCGCCGTGCGCGCCCATCACGATCGACATCCGCAGGGCGACCCGGCGGACGCCTGTGACCGGTGCAGCATTCAGCTCGTGTTCCCAGGCCCGCGCGACCTCGACCGAGAAGCCCGTGCCCAGCTCCCCCGTCGTCTCGTCCTGCGGGCGGTCCCGTGCGTCGCGGTAGATCGTTCCCGTGCTCGCATTCACCCACACCGGCGGCGGCGCGGAGCAGTCCGCGAGTGCGCGCCCCAGCGCCTTCGTCGTCTCCGTGCGCGACCGGAAGATCTCATCCGCCGTGCGCAGCGTGTAGCGGCAGCTGACCGAGCGCCCGGCGAGGTTGATGAGTGCGGACGAGCCCTCGAGGAGTTCGGCGAGGTTGTCATCCCACCCCGCGGTTGCGTCACTCCCCCGGCCGATCGTGACGACGTGGGCCCCTTCTGCGCGGAACCTCGCGGTGAGGTGCCGGCCGATGAAGCCTCCGGCGCCGGCGATGACGATCGTCTCCTGGCTCATGTGCGGTCCTCCGTGTCTGCGGGTGGAGCTTCAGATGGTTCGACTTCTGGGTCATGCGCTGGGTCGTGCCGGGAATCCTCGTCAGTCGGGCGCACCCGGTCCACGAGCGCGACGGCGTCCTCGGCCAGGCCCTTCCCGATCGGCAGGCGCGCCAGCTGGACGACCCGGGCGATGAGTGGGGCGACGCCGTCGATGAGGGCGCGGGTGCGTGCCTGCCCGGCGCTGCGGTCCAGAACCCAGTGCAGGGTGATGCCCAGGTGTGCGAGCCACAGCAGCTCTGGCAGCCGCTCCCCCACGCGCCCGCCCGGCGTGCGTGCGGATCGTGCGACCGCCTCCTGCAGGATCCCGACGGCCGCGCGTCGGGCGGTGTCCGAGTCCTCGGAGAACGGGCTCGTCGCGGACTCGGGGCGCAGGGCCGACGACAGCAGCGTGTCGCCGAACGCGTGGTACGGCGTCATGACCGTGATCCCCGCATGCAGGACGCGCCGCAGGTTGTCTCCCAGCGAGTCCCCCGTGACCAGTTCTGCCCGCGCGGCCGCGGCGTGCTCGTCCTGGATCCGCCGGTAGAGCTCCTGCACGAGGGCGTCCTTGCCGTCGAAGTGGTAGTAGGCGTTCCCGGTCGAGACGCCCGCCTCCCGGGCGATCTCCCGCATCGTGGTGGCGGCGTATCCCTGCTCGCGGAACAGGCGCAGTGCGGTGTCGGCCACGAGTGCGCGCGTGCGCTGAGCCTTGGTCGCCGGTCGCGGGCTGTCCACTGACGAGTCGGCGTCTGCTGTGTCCGCTGTGCCGCTCATGCTGCCACTCTACACAGAATTGAACGTGTTCAAAAGATGTTCGGCCTGTATGGCTCGCGAGCGCATGCACGCTGAGCAGCTGACGTCTGACCGTGCCGATCCTGAAGGGCATGACCCGGAATGCACCGAGGG
Source organism: Candidatus Brevibacterium intestinigallinarum (assembly GCA_019117325.1). Taxonomy (GTDB): domain Bacteria; phylum Actinomycetota; class Actinomycetes; order Actinomycetales; family Brevibacteriaceae; genus Brevibacterium; species Brevibacterium intestinigallinarum. The sequence goes on along the minus strand of DWZY01000113.1, from coordinate 4,521 downwards.
CGGCGACACGGACTGTCGTCCCTGTCACCGCCCTCGGACAGCTGTGCGGTCTGCGCGTCAGGCGCCGCCCAGCTTCGGCTTGTCGCTGGAGCCGCCGCCCGAGCCTCCGCCGTCATCCTTGAGGCCGTTCTCCTTCGTGAGTCCGGCCTCCTTGCTGCAGACGGGCCACGCCCCCGGGCCCTGCTCCTTGAGCGTGTTCTGCGCGACGCGGATCTGCTCGGTCCGGCTCGCCTCGTGCGGCATGCCCTCACCGCCGAACGCCTTCCATGTCTGGAGCGAGAACTGGAGTCCGCCGTAGTAGCCGTTGCCGGTGTTGATGTCCCAGTCGCCGCCGGACTCGCACTCGGCGACGCGATCCCACACGGAGCCGGAATCGGCGGCCTGCGCAGTGGCGCCCAGGCCCGCCGTCATGCCGGTCAGCGCGATCGCGCCGGCGCCTCCCAGCAGGCCGATGCGGCGCAGTGCGCCGGCTCCCGTCCGACGGGTGCGCGTCGTTGCAGTCGCTGTCGTGTTCACGGTGTCGTTCTCCTTCGGAGCACAGGGGCGGGATGTCCCCGACCGGTGCGCTCCTCGCTGTCGTCCGACGTCGTGCGGTGCACGGCGTGCGCGGACCGTGATCCGCGCCGCCTGGCACGCTAGTGAACGCACCCCGGTCGACGGAAGCGCAGAGCGCCCGAATCCGGTGTGGGTTCCCGCAGAGGAGTCTCGACGGAGCCTGACCGTCCGAGACCCGTCAGTCCCAGACCCGTCAGAACCGACTCGTCAGTCCGCCGCATCCACGTAGGCGGCCAGATGGCGGCCGGTCAGTGTGGACCCGTCCGCGACGAGCTGTGCGGGTGTGCCCTCGAAGACGACCCGGCCGCCCTCGTGGCCGGCCCCCGGCCCCATGTCGATGATCCAGTCCGCGTGGGCCATGACCGCCTGGTGGTGCTCGATGACGATGACGGTCCGGCCGGCGTCCACCAGCCGGTCGAGCATCGCGAGCATCGCCTCGACGTCCTGCAGGTGCAGTCCGGTCGTCGGCTCGTCGAGGACGTAGACGTCCCCGGCCTCGGCCATCCGGACGGCCAGCTTGAGCCGCTGCCGCTCGCCACCGGACAGGGTCGTGAGCGGCTGCCCCAGGGCGATGTAGCCCAGTCCCACGTCATTCAGCCGGGTGAGGATCTTCACCGCCGCCGGGATGCGGGCCTCGCCGGTCCCGAAGAAATCGAGGGCCTCGGCCGCAGACATGCGCAGGACCTCGGCGATCGTCCTCTCCCCCAGCCGGTGCTCGAGGACGGACTCCTGGAACCGTTCGCCGCCGCACGCCTCGCAGGGGATGCTCACCCCCGCCATCGTGGGGATGTCGGAGAAGATGACGCCCGCGCCCTTGCACGCGGGGCATGCGCCGTCAGAGTTGGGGCTGAAGAGCGCGGGCTTCACCCCGTTGGCCTTCGCGAAGGCCTTCCGGATGGGCTCGAGCAGGCCCGTGTAGGTCGCGGGGTTGCTGCGCCGGGACCCGCGGATCGCGGTCTGGTCGACGATGACGACGCCGTCGCGGCCGGCCAGCGATCCGTGGATGAGCGAGCTCTTCCCGGACCCCGCGACTCCGGTCACCGCCGTGAGGACGCCGCGGGGCACGTCGACATCGACGCCGGTCAGGTTGTGCAGGTCCGCTCCCCTGACTTCGAGCGCGCCCGAGGCCGTGCGCACCTGCTCCTTCACCCGCACCCGGTCGTGCAGATGGCGTCCCGTGGGCGTGTCGGCGCTCGCGAGCTCGTCGACCGTGCCCTCGAAGACGATGCGGCCCCCGTCCGCGCCGGGGCCCGGACCCAGGTCGACGACCCGGTCCGCGATCGCGATGGTCTCCGGCTTGTGCTCGACGACCAGGACGGTGTTGCCCTTGTCGCGCAGCTGCAGGAGGAGCTCGTTCATGCGGGCGATGTCGTGCGGGTGCAGGCCCGTCGTGGGCTCGTCGAACACGTAGGTGACGTCCGTGAGTGGGGATCCCAGCTGTCGCACCATCTTGACCCGCTGGGCCTCTCCCCCGGACAGCGATCCGGACGGCCGCTCGAGGGACAGATATCCCAGTCCCAGGTGGACGAGGGAGTCGAGCAGCTGCGTCAGTCCCGTCAGCAGCGGCGCGACCGAGGGCTCATCGAGCTCGCGCACCCACTCGGCCAGCGCGCTGATCTCCCACGCGCATGCGTCCGCGATCGACACGCCCCCGATCGTCGAGGACCGCGTCGCAGCGGACAGCCGGGTGCCGTCGCAGTCCGGGCAGGCGACGGTCGTGAAGGCGCGGTCGACGAACTCGCGGATGTGCGGCTGCATCGATTCGCGGTCCTTCGTGAACATCGACTTCCGGATCCGCGGCACCAGCCCCTCGTAAGTGGAGTTGATGCCCCGGAACTTCATCTTCGTGGGCTCCTTCCAGAGGAAGTCGTCCATCTGCTTGCGCGTGAACTCGCGGATGGGCCGGTCGCCGGGGACCAGGCCGGATTCGGTGTAGAACCGCACCATCCAGCCGCCGGCCTTGTAGCCCGGGATCGTGAGCGCGCCGTCGTCCAGGGACAGGGAGTCGTCGTAGAGCGCGGTGAGGTCGACGTCATGGCTGGTGCCCGTCCCCTCGCAGCGCGGGCACATGCCGCCCACGATGGAGAACTCCCGCTTCTCGCGCGTGACGGACCCGTCGGGCCGCTCGAGCTCGACGGCGCCCGCACCGGAGGCGGACGCGACGTTGAACGAGTACGCCTGCGGTCCCCCGAGGTGCGGGATCGCGATCCGGGAGAAGAGGACGCGCAGCATGGCGTTCGCGTCCGTCGCCGTGCCCACGGTGGAGCGCGGGTTCGATCCCAGGCGCTCCTGGTCGACGATGATCGCGGTCGTGAGGCCCTCGAGCCGGTCGACGTCCGGTCGGCCCAGTGCGGGCATGAAGCCCTGCACGAAGGCGGGGTACGTCTCGTTGATGAGCCGCTGGGACTCCGCGGCGATCGTTCCGAACACCAGCGAGCTCTTGCCCGAACCGGAGACTCCGGTGAACGCGGTGAGGCGGCGCTTGGGCAGGGCGACGCTCACGTCCTGCAGGTTGTTCTCCCGCGCCCCGTGGACCCGGATGCGATCGTGCGCGTCGGCGGACGTGTTCTCTGGTGCCACGGCGGTTCTCCTGAGTGAGGGACGGAGGTCAGGGTGCAGTGTAGGGGAAGGCCGCGAAGAGCTTCGCGAAGCGCTTCTCCTGTACCGGGCTGATCGGCGCGACGGGGTCCAGCACCAGGGTCCTGCGTCCGGCCGGTCCCTTCCGTGTCCACAGCCCCACGACCTGTCCCCGACGGATCGCGGATCGCTTGAAGACCCCGTTGTTGCCCGGCACCAGTGCGTCGTGGGCGTGCGGCTCCATGAGCGCGAGCCGGTCGGGGTAGCCCAGCATGAGCTCATCGAAGCCGGGCAGCAGGAGCTCGCGCATCGCGGCCCGCTCCGCATCCGCGTACGCGTCGAGGAGACCGGGCCGCAGGTAGGCGGGCTCGTCCGTGCCGGGGATCGTGACGGTCTCGAGTCGGTCGTCGATGAGCGGCAGGGCGCTGCGGATCGCGGTGAGCGGGAGCTTCGTCCACCATGCGAAGTCCCGCAGCGTCGCGGGTCCATGCGAGTGGAGGTAGCGCAGCAGCAGCTCAGCGGTCGCTGCGGTGCGGTCACTGTTGAAACGCTCGTCGAGGCCGGAACCGGACGGCAGCCAGGATGCGGCATCGACGACGGCGGTGTCCGTGCCGGTCCAGGGGCCGTACACGGCGGTGCCGGTCGAGATGAGGTGGACGAGCAAGTGGTACCCGCGCCCGCCCGTCGTGTCGATCCCCGCGGCGTTCCAGACCTCGAAGAGCTCCGCGCGCGGGACTCCCTCTCCCCGGCCGGGCTCCGACCGTCCTGCGGTCGCGGCCACGAGCGCACTGCGGGCCGTCTCGACGTCTGCCTCATCCAGGCCCAGTCCCGGCCTGCGTGCTGTCGCCGCGCGGATCGCGGGTCCCGCACACAGCTGTGTCATCCAGCGCAGATCCGCGGCCGCGACGGCGAAGACGGTGCCGCGCATCGGGTAGCCCCGCACGACGTCGCCCGCGGTGAGGGCGTCGAGGACGGGGTCGATCCGACCACCTGTGCGCAGGGCGAGGGACGCGATGACGCCCGGGAGGTCCTGACCCTGGTGGGCGCCGAAGGCGCGGACGACGTCCGTGACGCCCGCGGGGCCGTCATCGCGGCCCAGCCGGTTCTCCGCCAGGAGTCCCTGCGCGAGGATCCGCAGGCCGATGAGTCCGCGCCGGTCGAGCGCGACCGCCACGGGCCGGGTCAGCCGCGCAGCAGGCGGCGCGCCTGGCGCGCACCCACGGTGACGGTCGACTGGGCCGTGCTGAAGACCCTGTCCGTGCGCTCACCCTTGCCCGGCACGCGATCGGAGACATCGTCGAGGACGCGGGTGAGGCGCTCCTCGGTCCAGTCCACTGCGCCCCCGGGGGCAGCAGCGCGGCTCGCTGTGGTGCGGGCGAAGCGCGCGGC
>DWZY01000112.1 GCA_019117325.1 Candidatus Brevibacterium intestinigallinarum | reverse complement strand
CGCGGCTCTCTACGATGGGGGCATGCCCTCAGAGCTCTTCGACATCGTCACCCGGTTCGGCGAACGCGCCGACCGGGTGACGCATGTCGAAGACCTGCCCGCTCGGCCCGGACGCACCGTCGACTGGCCTGCGTGGCTGCACCCGCCGGTTCGCGATGCGTTCGTGTCCGCGGGGATCGAGGTGCCCTACGCGCATCAGGTCGAGGCCGCCGACCACGCCCATGTGGGACGGAACGTCATCATCGCGACGGGGACGGCCTCGGGAAAATCCTTGGGCTACCTGATGCCCGTCCTCGACGCGGCGGTCCGCGGCGCCGCGGCTCCCTCCGGACGCGGGTCGACAACCCTCTACCTGTCCCCCACGAAGGCGCTGGCCGCGGACCAGCTCATGTCTCTGCGCGGCCTCGTGCTGCAGGGGCTGCGGCCCACCACGTACGACGGCGACACCTCGCGGGAGGACCGCGACTGGGCGCGCCGCCACGCGAACGTGCTGCTGACGAATCCGGACATGCTGCACCGATCCCTGCTGCCCGGGCACCAGCGGTTCTCGTCCGTCCTCAAGCGGCTGGACTTCGTGGTCGTCGACGAGGCTCACCGGTACCGCGGCGTGTTCGGCTCCCACGTGTCCCTCATCCTCCGCCGGCTGCTGCGCCTGGCCCGGTATTACGGAGCCTCGCCCACCGTCATCGGTGCCTCGGCGACCGCGGGCGATCCGGCGGAGGTCTTCTCCCGCCTCATCGGGGCCGAGGCCGTCGCCGTCACAGACGACTCCTCACCTCGTGCGGTGGGCCAGTTCGTCCTGTGGGAACCACCGCTCCTGCCGAGCTACGTCGGCAGTGGTGACGGCGGCGACCACGACCTCGGCGATGATTTTCCTCTCGACGACCCGTCCGCCGCTGACCCGTGGGCCGACTCGGCACTTGCGGCACCGACCGAGCTGCCTTCAGACCAGATCGACGTCCCCACCTCGCAGTTCTCCGACGCCCGCAGGTCTTCGCTGGCGGAGACTGCGGACCTGCTTGCCGACACAACGTGCGCAGGGCGCCGAGCAATCGGGTTCATCGCGTCCCGGCGCGGCACGGAGGCGCTGGCCTCCATGGTCAAGGACCAGGTCGCGCGGATCGACGATTCGCTGGTGGGCACGATCGCCGCGTATCGGGGCGGCTACCTGCCCGAGGAGCGCCGGCTCCTGGAATCTGCCCTGCGCAGCGGACGCCTGCTCACGGTCGCCTCGACGAACGCGCTGGAGCTGGGCATCGACATCTCCGGGCTGGACGCCGTCATCATCGCGGGCTGGCCAGGCACGCTCGCGTCGCTGTGGCAGCAGGCCGGCCGCGCGGGACGAGCGGGACAGGAGTGGGTCGCCGTGCTTGTCGCTCGCGATGATCCGCTCGACACGTACCTCGTACATCATCCGGAGGCGATCTTCGACCGCGCCGTCGACGCCGTCGTCATCGATCCCGGCAATCCGTACGTGCTGGCCGGTCACCTGTGCGCGGCCGCCGCCGAGGTCCCGCTGGCTCCGGAGGACCTCGCTCTGTTCCCGGACACAGCACCGCAGGTCGTCGACCAGCTCACGGAGGCTCGCATGCTGCGCAAGCGGCCGGCCGGCTGGTTCTGGGCGAAGGCGGAGAACCCCGCCGACCTGTCGGACATCCGCTCCAGCGGCGGCGGGACTGTCAGACTGGTCGAGGAGAGCACGGGAGCTCTGTTGGGCACCGTCGATGATGCCGGCAGCCATCACCAGAGTCACCCAGGAGCCGTGTACGTGCATCAGGGGCGCACGTTCGTCGTGCTGGACCTGGACCCGGTGGGGCGGGTCGCGCTCGTGGAGGCTCGGCATGTCGACTTCACGACGGAATCGCAGTCGGTCACGGAGATCTCGATCCTGGCGACGCACGCCTCGCACCCCCTGCCGTCCGGAGCCACCGTGCACTGGGGCGATGTCGAGGTGACCACCCAGGTGACCGGCTACCGGATGCGGCAGTCCGGCACCGGCCTCGTCCTGGGCGAGTACCCGCTGGAGCTGCCTGCGCAGGTGCTGCGGACGACTGCCGTCTGGTGGACCGCTCCCGATGCCCTCGTCGCCGAGGCGGACGTCGACACGGCTGAACTGCCCGGTGCAGTCCACGCCGCCGAGCACGCCGCGATCGGACTGCTTCCCCTGTTCGCCGGGTGCGACCGCTGGGACATCGGCGGGGTGTCGACGGCGCGGCATGCGGATACCGGAGTGGCGACCGTCTTCGTCCACGATGGACAGCCCGGTGGAGCGGGGTTCGCGGAGCGAGGATTCGGAGTGTTCACCGCATGGCAGACAGCGACTCGGCAGGCGATCGAGGCCTGCGAGTGCCTGAGCGGCTGCCCGTCCTGCGTCCAGTCCCCCAAGTGCGGGAACGGGAACGAGCCCCTGGAGAAGGACGCCGCCGCACGCCTGCTCCGCACTGTTCTGGGCTGACAGGCTGACCGGATGACGGGCTGAAAAACCGGAGGCTGCGGTCTGGCTCAGAACGGCGGCGGGTCGTTCTGGGGGTCCCTTTCGGAGGAGTTCCCGTCCCTCTGCTCGGAACTGCCGGGCTGGCTGGCGCGGCCCGCCTGATCACTCTGAGTTGAGCGGTCGTTCTGATCAGAAGGAACTGAACGGACGGGCAGGCTCGTCCGAGCTGACTCATCGCCACGGACCGTTCGAGTCGCCTCTCTACCGGATGTGGCACCGGTGGACTTTCTGCCATAGGACGCTGCGCCCTGGGACGCTGCGTCAATGACTGCCATTGCCAGTGGCCCCGTCACGCGGACGGGCTCCAGCGGTATGTGCACGCTGTGGGCAGGCATGTCGCGGGGTGCGAACGTCT
>DWZY01000111.1 GCA_019117325.1 Candidatus Brevibacterium intestinigallinarum | reverse complement strand
CCGCGGTGTCTCCAGACCCGGAGGAAAACTCTCACGTTGTCGGGTGTCTACAACGCAGTAGGGCTCTGCAGACGATAGTGTGACCCTCATGCTGGCTTCCACATCACCCCGGCGGGGCACCTCCGGCCGCGCGGACACCGCGCGCAGACTGCAGTCCCGCGAAGAGCACCTGGGGAAGGTCGTGACGCAGCGGCTCGAGGCGCAGCTCGGCTGGTTCCGGGGCATGGACCCCGCGGACAAGCAATGGGTGTCCGTCGTCGCGAAGTCCGGCATCTCCTCGTTCATCGCCTGGTACCAGGACCCCTCCACCCCCCTGCGCGGCGTCCTCGACGTGTTCCGCTCCGCACCCCGCGAGCTGGTCCGCTCCGTGTCGCTCCAGCAGACCCTCCAGCTGCTGCGGGTCGTCGTCGAGGTCGTGGAGGAGCGCGTCCCGGATCTCGCGCAGCCGCAGGAGCAGCCGGAGCTCAAGGAAGCGGTCCTCGTCTACTCGCGCGAAGTCGCCTTCGCCGCCGCAGACATCTACGCCCGTGCCGCCGAGGCCCGCGGCAGCTGGGACGCTCGCCTCGAGGCCATGGTCATCGACGCACTGGTCCGCGGCGACTCCGTCGACGAGCTGGCCAGCCGCTCGGCGGCGTTCGGCTGGCAGTCGCAGGGCCGTGTCGCCGTGCTCATCGGCCGCGCCCCGCGCCGCTCGGCGCACAAGAGCATCTCGGAGATCCGCCGCGCAGCACGGCGCTGGGCGGAGGACGTCCTCGTGGGAGTGCACGACGACCGGCTGCTCATCGTCCTGGGCGGTGCCGACGACCTCGAGGCCGCAGCACTCGCCCTCTCCCACTACTACGGCCCGTCGGACGTCGTCGTCGGACCCGAGGTCTCCGCGCTGGCGGAGGCCGGGACCTCGGCGGCCTCCGCCCTGTGGGCGCTGCGGACCGCATCCGCCTGGCAGTCGACTCCCCGACCCGTCCACGCCGATCAGCTGCTGCCCGAGCGCGCGATCGCCGGTGACGACAGCGCCGTCGCGGCGCTCATCGACGGAGTCTTCGCGCCGCTGGCGGCCGGCAGCGGCAGTCTGCTGGAGACCGTCACCGCCTACCTCGATCACGGCGGATCGCTCGAGGCGACCGGACGGTCGCTCCACGTCCACCCCAATACGGTCCGGTACCGGCTCAAGAAGATCACCGGCCTCATCGGACACGATCCGACCGAATCGCGGTCCGCCTTCGTCATCCGGATCGCATTGGTGCTCGGTCGACTGTCCTCAGTGGGACAGTTATCGCACCCCCACAAAGCGTCACCAGGATCCTGACAGCTGTCGTAGTCTGCGACATTGAATCGAACGATGGGATATCACTTCTCGTGCTAGTCACCGCCTGCCCCGGACAGGGCGCCCAGAAGGCCGGATTCCTCAGCTCCTGGCTGGAGCTGCCCGGATTCTCCGACACCGTCGACACTCTTGCCGAGGCCTCGGGGGTCGACCTCCGTGCACACGGCACCACCTCGGATGACGCGACGATCACCGACACCGCGATCGCGCAGCCGCTGCTGGTCGCCTCGGCCATCGCCGCGCACGCAGAGATCTTCGGCAACACCCTCACGACCGACATCGTCGCCGGCCACAGCGTCGGCGAGATCGGCGCCGCCGCGATCGCCGGCATCCTCTCCTCCACGGACGCGATGACGCTGGTCCGCACCCGCGGCACGGCGATGGCCGAGGCCGCGGCAGCCGCACCCTCCGGCATGGCCGCCGTTGTTGGTGGCGACCCCGAGGACGTCCTCGCCGCCATCAGCGCCGCGGGACTCGAGCCCGCCAACGTCAACGGGGGCGGCCAGACCGTCGCCGCCGGCGCCCAGGAGCGGATCGAGGCGTTCGCCGCGAACCCGCCGGAGCGCGCCCGCGTCATCCCGCTCAAGGTCGCGGGAGCCTTCCACACCTCGTACATGGCCCCGGCCTCGGACGCGGTCGCCTCTGTCGCGCAGACCCTGCAGACCGCCGACCCCGCGGTGACGATCCTCACGAACTCGGACGGGACAGCGGTCGCGTCCGGCGCCGACTACCTGCAGCTGCTCGTCTCGCAGGTGACGAGCCCCGTCCGCTGGGACCTCTGCCAGCAGACGCTCGTCGAGAGGGGCGTGACGGGCATCCTCGAGCTGGTGCCCGGCGGCACCCTCACCGGCCTCGCCAAGCGCGCCATGAAGGGCGTCGAGGTGTTCCCCGTCAAGTCGGCGGCCGACGTCGACGGCGCCCGTGAATTCGTCCGCGCCCACTCCGGCGCCTGAGCACACACTCTGGGAAGGACTCCCCGTGACCACACTCAAGACCACCCCCGCCAGCTCGTACTCGCGGATCGCCGGCATCGGCGGCTACCGCTCCGAGCACGCTGTGCCCAATGAGGCACTCGTCGGACCGATCGACTCCTCCGACGAGTGGATCCGGCAGCGCACCGGCATCATCACCCGCCACCGCGCCGGAGCAGACGTGGGCGTCCTGGACATGTCGGAGGAGGCCGCGTCCGAGGCCATCGCCAACGCGGGCATCCGACCCGCGGACGTGGGCGGCATCATCATCGCGACGGTCACCTTCGGCGTCGCCACGCCGTCCGCGGCCTCCGCACTGACGGAGCGCCTGGGCACGGGCCCGGTACCCGCATGGGACATCTCCGCCGCGTGCGCCGGCTACTGCTACGCGATCGCGCAGGCGGACGGCCTGGTCCGCTCCGGCGTCATGGACAACGTCCTCGTCATCGGTGCGGAGAAGCTCTCCGACTTCGTGGATCCCACGGATCGCTCGATCTCGTTCCTCCTGGGTGACGGCGCGGGCGCTGTCATCGTGTCCTCCTCGGACACGCCCGGCATCGGCCAGAGCGTGTGGGGCTCGAAGGGCGAGAACTGGGAGACGATCCGCATGACGAACTCCTACCTGCAGATGAAGACCGATCCCGAGGCCCCCTTTCCCACCCTGCGCCAGGACGGTCCCAGCGTGTTCCGCTGGGCCGTGTGGGAGATGGCAGAGGTCGCACAGCAGGCGCTCGACGCCGCTGGCGTCGCCGCCGAGGACCTCAGCGCCTTCATCCCGCACCAGGCGAACATGCGGATCATCGATGAGCTGGCGAAGCAGCTGAAGCTGCCGGAGTCCGTCATCGTGGGTCGGGACATCGCGGACAACGGGAACACCTCGTCCGCATCCATCCCCCTGGCCACGGAACGGCTCCTGCGGGAGAACCCGGATCTGCACGGCAAGCTGGCCCTCCAGATCGGCTTCGGAGCCGGTCTGGTCTACGGCGCGCAGGTCGTCGTCCTCCCCTGACGGTCACCCGACCATGACGTAAGATCTCCTGGGATCGTCGTCGAATCACGTTTCCTGCAATCCGCCGCGGCGCCGCAAGCGCCCGGCGGGACAAAGAGAGAAGGATAAGAAATGGCATACAGCGAAGCTGACGTCCTCGCCGGTCTGGCAGAGATCGTCAACGAGGAGACCGGCCTGGAGACGGATCAGGTCGAGGCCGGCAAGTCGTTCACGGACGACCTGGACATCGACTCCATCTCGATGATGACCATCGTCGTGAACGCAGAGAAGAAGTTCGGCGTGAAGATCCCGGACGACGACGTGAAGGACCTCGTCACGGTCCAGGACGCTGTGGACTACATCGTCAAGGCCCAGCAGGCCTGATCTGCTTCCACTCTGCGGGGTCGGCGACCCCGACCCCGCAGAGGCCCCACTCAACGATTCGACGAGGTTCCACACCATGACATCCACTGTCGTCGTCACCGGCATCGGTGCCGTCACCCCCCTGGGCAACACTGCCCAGGAGACATGGCAGGCCGCCCTGGCAGGCACCAGCGGCGCGCACACCCTCGACAACGACTGGGCCGAGAAGTACGAACTGCCCGTCGATTTCGCTGCCACGGTCGATCCTGCCGTCGTCGACGATCGGCTGAAGAAGGTCGAGGCCAAGCGCCTGGATCCGGCCAGCCGCCTGGCACTCATCTCTGCGCGCGAGGCCTGGGAGGACGCGGGCACGCCCGAGGTCGACCCGGAGCGCCTCGCGGTCTCGTGGGCCACCGGGATCGGCGGCGTCTGGACACTCCTCGACGCCTGGAACACCCTGCAGGAGGAGGGCACTCGGCGCGTCATGCCGCTGACTGTCCCCATGCTCATGCCCAACGCGCCCGCGGCTGCGATCGGCATGGACCTCAAGGCGCGCGCCGTCGTCCAGACCGTCGTCTCCGCCTGCGCCTCCTCGACGGAGAGCGTGGGCCACGCACTGGAGATGATCCGCTCCGGCAAGGCAGATGTCGTCGTCGCCGGCGGCGCGGAGTCCGCGGTGCACCCGATCACGCTGTCCGCATTCTCCTCGATGCGCGCCCTGTCGCGCCGCACCGACTCCCCGGAGACGGCCTCGCGCCCCTTCGATGTGGACCGCGACGGCTTCGTCATGGGCGAGGGCGGTGCAGCACTCGTCCTCGAGAGCGAGGAGCACGCCCGTGCGCGCGGAGCGCAGATCTACGCGAAGGTCGCGGGCTGGGGCACGTCGAACGACGCGTACCACATCACGGCCGGTGAGCCGGAGGGCGCGGGCTCGATCCGCGCCATGAGGGATGCTCTCGAATCAGCCGGGGTCAGCCCTGCGGACGTCAAGCACATCAACGGCCACGCGACCTCGACACCGGTGGGCGACATCCCCGAGTCGATCGCGGTCAACCGCCTCCTGGGCGACGCGGTCGACGAGGCGCGGTTCTCCGCCACGAAGTCGATGACCGGCCACCTGCTGGGCGGCGCCGGCGCGCTCGAGGCCCTCTTCACCGTCAAGGCGATCAAGGAGCGGCTCGCACCGCCCACGATCAACATCCAGACGGTCGATCCGGAGGTCAACCTCAACATCGTGCGCGACACCCCCGCGCAGCTGCCGGAGGGCGACATCGCCGCGATCACGAATTCGTTCGGCTTCGGCGGTCACAACGCCGTCGTCGCGTTCACGAGCTGACGCGCACGCGCAGCTGACACGCGAGGGGGCCGGTGCACTGCACCGGCCCCCTCGCGCATTCACGAACGACTCCGCAGGGCGAACCTGCACGCACGCAGCAATCGGGAGTCCTGCGCGAACGCGACGAGGGCCGAGCGGTGAAACCGCTCGGCCCTCGTGTCTGCTCCCCCGGCTGGGCTCGAACCAGCGACCCTTCGATTAACAGTCGAATGCTCTGCCAACTGAGCTACGGAGGAATGGTGTCCGCAGGGGCGAACACGAGTTGAAACACTATCAGCCCGTTCGCGCTGGCGCAAAAGCGCAGCACCCCGATCCGCCTCGGCGTGCGGGACCTCACATCCCGCGCGAGCCCCGTCGATCAGCATCGTTTCAGGGGAACTCAGTATCGTAGAGCCGATGACTCTCCTCGCCATCGGCCTTGCACTGCTGTCGGCCGTCTCACTCGCCTACGGGGCGCTCCTCCAGCACCGGGGCGTCTCCGGGCTGGCGACGGAACCGGGTCCTCTCCGCCTGCGCACGATCGCGCGCCTGCTGGTCTCCCCCTACTGGGTCGCCGGCCTCCTGACGCTCGGCGCCGGCGTCGTCGCGAACGTCATCGCCCTGGCACTGGCCCCCGTCATGGTCGTGCAGCCGGTGGGCGCCTTCTCCCTCGTCATCTCGATCCTGCTGGGAGTGCTGCACCGCGGCCTCTCCGTGGACCGCTCGATCATCGCGACGGTCGCCGTGTGCGTCGTGGGCGTGACGGGGTTCGTGACGGTCTCCGCCCTCGTCGCGACGACGTCGCCCACGACCGGCCGCGAGGGCCTCGTCCTGGCGCTCATGGCACTCGCGTGCACCGCAGTCGCCCTGCTGGGGATCGTCACCATCCGGCACCCGCGCCAGCTGCTCCTCATCACCGCAGCCGGCGTCCTCTTCGCCTTCTGCGCCACGAATATGCACGTCGTGAGCTCGCACGTCGTCGCCGTGGGCGTCGTCGAGGGGCTCGGCACGCTGCCGTGGCTCAATGCTCTCGCTCTGGCGGCCTCGGGCCTGGTGGGCTCGTGGCTCGTCCAGTCGTCGTACTCCGCCGGTCCTCCGGAGATGGTCATCGCCGGTCTCACCGTCATCGATCCCATCGTGGCGGTGGTCCTGGGCGCGACGCTCCTGGGTGAGGCGGCGAACGCCGCGGTCCTGCCGATCGTCGGGATGTCGCTCTTCGGCGTCCTCGCATGCGCAGCCGTGTTCCTGCTCTCCAAGCATCATCCCG
>DWZY01000110.1 GCA_019117325.1 Candidatus Brevibacterium intestinigallinarum | reverse complement strand
GGATCGGCGATACCGCACTCATCTTCGAGGGCGGAGGGATGCGGGCCTCCCTCACCAGCGCGATGGTCGTCACCCTCCTGGAGGCGGGTCTGTCCTTCGACTGGGTCGCGGGCATCAGCGCCGGCGCCTCGAACACCGTCAACTACCTGTCGCGGGATGCACGGCGTGCCCGACGGTCGTTCGTCGAGTTCGCCGCGGACGACCAGTTCGGCGGTATGAAGCACTTCCTGCGCGGCGAGGGCCTCTTCAACGCGGAGTACATCTACCAGCGCGCCGGGGTCGAGGGTGCGGCCCTCCCGTTCGACTGGACCACTTTCTCCGCATCGGAGTCGCAGATGCGGATCATCGCCTTCGATGCGGAGTCAGGGACCGAGGTCGTCTGGACCCAGGACGATGTCCCTCGCGTCGAGGACCTCATGGTCCGGGTGCGGGCGTCGTCGACGATGCCCGGCCTCATGCCGCCGGTTCACCTGGATGGGCACGTGTACGTGGATGGAGCGATGGGACCCGACGGCGGCATCGCCCTGTCCCAGGCCCAGGCGGAGGGCTTCGAGAAGTTCGTCATCATCCTCACCCAGGAGCGCGGGTACCGGAAGGAACCGCAGCGCTTCCCCGCCGTCTATCGCGGCATCTTCCGCCGCTACCCCGCGGTGGCCGATGCGCTGCTGACCCGGTGGACGCGCTACAACGAGACGCGCGAGCGGGTCTTCGCCCTCGAGGAGGAGGGCCGCGCGCACGTCTTCGCGCCGGAGATCATGCCGGTGGCCAACAGCACCCGCGACCTGTCGCGTCTGGCCGCCGCCCACCGGATGGGGCTGTCTCAGTCCCGCCGCGAGCTGCCGGCGCTGCGGGAGTTCGTGGGCGCGGACTGACCCTGTGCCTCGTCGGCACCCAGCAGGAGGCGGGCCAGTCCGATTGCGAAGAGCGTGGTCGCAGGCATCGTGACGGTCAGCCCCACGATCCCGGCCAGCAGCTGCACGATCGTGTGCGCGACGTCCTCGGACTGCAGGAGCGCCCACACCGGCATCCCGTACGACTTCGCCGCGACGAAGGCGGCGAGGCTCGCGCCGACGACGGAGAAGCTGACGGTGTAGATCGCGCTGGCCGCGTGGTCCTGGCCGACCGTCATCGCCCGCCGCAGCAGGGAGCGGTCGTCGCCGCGGGCGGCACCGATCTGCTGGCTGTCGTTGCGGGCGGCCGACCTCTTTCGACCCAGACCGCGCGGCGGCTTCTGCTCCCGTGCCTGCTGCTGTCGTGCTTCCTGTTCCCGGATCTGCCGGCGGGTCAGCGGGGCGGTGACTGCGGCCTCGGCGGCGGGGGTGCCAGCGGCAGAGGCGGGGGTGCTAGCGGCAGGTGCGGCGGGTGCAGCCGGCGTGGACGGCGCAGGCGTCTCGCCGTGGTCGTGACTGTGGCCCTGCCCGGTGTGGCCCAGCAGGGAGAACACGACCGAGGCCTGCGCGACCGTGATGTCATTGAGGATGCCGATGAGGGCGATGAGCAGTGCCGCCAGCGACAGGACGGAGACGTTGATGTCGCCGGTCACGAACACGGCCGCCGAGGTCGTCTCCGTGATCCCCGTCAGCCGCGCGGTGATGGTGAAGATCCACCCGGCGAGCATCGCCGCGCCCACCCCGCACACCGTGCCCGCCCACGCGGCCAGCGTCTTCGCGCTGAAGCCGTGCGTGAAGTGGAGGACGACCGTGAGGACGAGGACCGCGGTGAGCGTCGCGAAGAGCAGCGGGTTGCCGCCGGCGTGGATGCCGGTGACCAGGAATGCCCAGATGAAGAGGGCGGACACGATGAGAGACACGAACGCCCGCACTCCGCGCCCGCCCACACTCAGCGCCACGAGCGCCAGGGTGATGGCTGCGAAGATCGCAAGCGTCGTGCCGCGGGCGGTCGAGTGGAACGAGTGGATGACCTCGCCCTGCACGGAGGTGGAGATCTGGACGACGACCTCGTCGCCGTCCGTGAGGTCAGCGACCCAGCCCTCGCGGGTGATGCCGATGGTCTCTGTGGTGCCGTCGTCCAGCTGCGCGGTCGCCTGACCGCAGAACGAGTCCGCGTCGATCCAGTCGGCGGCGCAGTCGTCCAGCTCCACGTCGCTCAGCTGCGCCCGCTGGTAGTCCAGCGTCGTCCCGTTGGGCAGGCTCGCCGGGGCCTGGGAGGGCCACAGTGCCAGCACGATCGGCAGGGCCAGCACCAGCACGCAGGCCGCGACCAGCAGGGAGACGAACTGGTCGCGGCGCAGGCCCGTCAGGCGAAGATCCGGAAGACGCATGGTGACAGTCTTCCTCATCGGCGCTCTGCGTCACGAGTCGCGGATGCCGGTGAGCGGCTCAACGAGTTCGCGCGCTTCTCCCGATGTGCGGGCAAGCATGCCCCGACTTCGAGAGAAACGCGCGAACTGGATGGGATGTGAGAAGCGCGAACTGGATGAGGGAGCGCTCGGGCCGGCCGGGTCGCCGCTCAGAACTCGAGGACGAGCCTGCCGCGCACTCCCCCGGCCTCTAGGCGGCGGTGCGCCTCTGCGGCCTCCTCCTTGGGCAGGGTGTCCGCGACGCGCAGGGTGAGGAGTCCGGCCTCGGCCTGCTTGCGCAGGGTATCGAGCGCCTCCGGGTCGTACGCGTACTTGCTCACGACGATCGACCAGAACGTGACACCGCGGTCGCGGGTGCCCTTGTCGCCGCGGATCGTCACGACCGTCGCGCCGTCCTTCGCGGCCGGCACGATCTCATCCAGCTGGACGGCCCCGTCGATGATGCCGTCGACGCCGTCGGGGAACAGCTCGCGCACCGCAGCGGCGAAGCCCTCGCCGCGCGACAGGACGTGGTCCGCGCCCAGGGACTCGACGAGAGCACGGTCGGACTCCTTCGCATCCGCCACGACCGTGTACCCATCCGCCTTCGCCAGCTGCACCGAGTAGCCGCCGAACGCGCCGGCAGACCCCGTCACTGCGATCGTCGACCCCGTGGGCAGTCCCAGCTTGTCGAGCGCCAGACGGGCGGTCAGACCGTTCATGGGCAGGGTGGCGGCCTCCGCCAGTGAGGCTCCTGCCGGGATCCGGGCGACGGACTCTGCGGGGACGGCGACCTTCTCCGCGTACGCGCCGTGCGCGCCCTGGGGCACGACGATCGCCATGACGCGGTCACCGGCGGCCAGGTCTGTCACGGCGCCGGGGCCCACTGCCTCGACGACGCCGGCGACGTCCATCCCCACGACGTAGGGCGGCTCGGCTCCTCCGGTGTCTCGGTGGCCCGCGCGGCGCATCGTGTCCGTGGGGCTCACCGCCGCGGCCTTCACGCGGATGAGGACCTCCCCACTGCCCGCCGTGGGATCGGGGAGGTCGATGACGGTGAGGACCTCGGGTCCTCCTGGCTCTGTGTATGCGACTGCCTTCATGTGACGCACAACACCGGATGCGTGCGCCTATTCCCGCCATCCGCCATGTGGACCCGGTGCGACTTCCTGGCCGATCTGGAGGGCAGGTCTCCCGTGGCGGTCGCCCTTCCCGTTCGCGTCTCACTGGGGCACATATCCGGGTTTCGTGTTGCACGTGGGCACGCGAATCCGCCGAAACCTGTGCTGTGGCGCTACACGAATGGCAGATTAGTGCTCAGGCGGTGCACGAACGAGCCACCGCCCGCGATGAGCACGTGACCGGGAACTGCCGCGACGAGGAAACGGAGCTCCAGAGGCTTGATCTCCCACTCGACCATCTGACCACTTAGAGACACACATCGCTGGCATGCCGACGCACTTCCCCCAGTCACTCACAGGTGCAGGCGCTTGCCCAGCTCATGGCGGACTTCGGCGCCGCGGGTGAAGACGAGGAGGGCGAGCGCCAGGAGGCTCAGCACGCCGCACGCCACGGACGGCAGCGGTTCCCGCACCCACCCCAGCCCCAAGAACACGAGCGGCGCCAGACCCAGCAGCACGGCCAGGCCCGTGTGGACGATGTGCTCGCCCACCTCGATCCGCACGATCCGCACGGTCAGCAGCAGCGCCAGGATCGCTCCCCCGCACGTCGCCGGCACCGCGTAGGACAGCGCCCACCCGTCCCACCCGGCCAGGTAGTCCCAGTACGCGCACAGCAGCCCCACGAGGATGACCAGGTAGACGACCGTCTTCGCC
>DWZY01000109.1 GCA_019117325.1 Candidatus Brevibacterium intestinigallinarum | reverse complement strand
ACCTCGAGCAGCGGCTCGTCGACCTCGACGGTCTCGCCGACCTCCTTGAGCCACCGGGTGACGGTGCCCTCGGTGACCGATTCGCCCAGGGCGGGCATGGTCACCTCGGTCGCGTCGGCAGACGCGGCGGGAGCGGCGGCCTTGGGAGCCGGAGCCTCCTCCTGGGTGGCCTCCTCGGGCTCCTCGTCCTCGGGCTCCTCGGCGGCCTCGGGAGCGGGCTCCTCAGCGGCCTCGGCGGGTGCAGACTCGGCGGGGGCGGCCTCGGCGGCCTCTCCGGAGCCATCACCGATGACGGCGAGCGGTCCGCCGACCTCGACGTCGTCGTCCTCCTCCGCGAGGATCTGCTCGACGACGCCGGCGAACGGCGAGGGGATCTCTGTGTCGACCTTGTCGGTCGACACCTCGAGCAGCGGCTCGTCGACCTCGACGGTCTCGCCGACCTCCTTGAGCCACCGGGTGACGGTGCCCTCGGTGACCGATTCGCCCAGAGCGGGCATGTTCACTGTGTTGGACATGTGCTTCGTCTCCTTCGGGACTCAGTTGTGCGCGTGGAGCGGCTTGCCGGTGAGCGCCAGGAAGGCCTCGCCGATCGCCTCGTTCTGGGTGGGGTGCGCGTGGATGAGCTGCGCGACCTCCTCGGGGAACGCCTCCCAGTTGATGATGAGCTGCGCCTCACCGGCCTGCTCGCTCAGTCGTGCGCCGATCCCGTGGATGCCCAGCACCGGTCCGTCCTTCTCGCGGATCACCTTGATGATGCCCGCCGAGTGGAGGATGCCGGTCTTGCCGTTGCCGGCCAGGTTGTAGTCGAGGGACTCGATCGCATCCTCGCCGTGCTTCTCCGCCGCCTGCTTCTCCGTGATGCCCACGGAGAAGATCTCCGGCTCGGAGTAGGTGACGCGGGGCACGCCGGACTCGACGAGGGGAGCGGGATTGAGTCCCGCGATCTCCTCCGCCACGAAGATGCCGTGCGCGAACGAGCGGTGGGCCAGCTGCAGGCCCGGGGTGATGTCGCCGATGGCGTAGATGTTGCCGACGCCCGTGTGCTGGCGCTCGTTCACCAGGACGAAGCCGCGGTCCAGCTTGATGCCCTGCTCCTCGTAGCCGAAGCCCTGCGTGACGGGGCCGCGGCCCACGGCGACCAGCAGGTAGTCGGCGTCGAGGACGGTGCCGTCCTCCAGCTCCACGTGGACCTGGTCAGCGTCCTGCGTGACGCTCTTGAACATCTTGCCGACCTTGACGCCGATCTTGCGCTTCTTGAACGCGCGCTCGAGGTTCTTCGAGATCGCCTCGTCCTCGTTCGCGACGAGGCGGGGGAGGCCCTCGACGATCGTTACCTTGGTGCCGAACGAGGTCCAGACGCTGGCGAACTCGACGCCGATGACCCCGCCACCCAGGACGATCGCGGTCTCCGGCACGTCAGCGAGCTGGAGGGCCTCGGTCGAGGTGAGGACGCGGCCGGTGATGTCGATGCCCAGGGTCTTGGGCTCCGACCCCGTCGCGAGGATGATGTTCTTGCCCGTGACGGTCACGCCGCCCTCGTCGTTCGACACCTCGATCGTGTCCTGCGAGACGAGACGGCCCTCACCGGAGATGTAGTCGATCCCGCGGACCTTCACGAGCCCCTGGAGGCCCTTGTGGTTCTTCGAGATGATGTCGTCCTTGTACGCGAGGACGCCCTCGATGTCGATGCCCTGGAACTCGGCCCGGATGCCGAAGTCGCCGGCGGACTTCGCGGTGTCCGCGACCTCCGCGGCGTGGAGGAGCGCCTTGGTGGGAATGCAGCCGCGGTGCAGGCAGGTGCCGCCCACCTTGTCGCGCTCGATCAGCGCGACGCGCATCCCCAGCGTCGCACCGCGGAAGGCGGCGGCATAGCCGGCCGTGCCGCCTCCGAGGATCACAAGATCGTAGGTCTCATTCGAATCGCTCACAGAGCACTCCTCTTCGTTCCGACATCTGCAGGGCCGCACGGCGGCTTCTCAGGTAATCATTCCATGCAACGGGGGTTCTGGCGCCCCTATTCCGGGCGGATTCGCGGTGAGGGGAGTCACGTGAGCCCCCTCACCGCGACCGGGATCAGGCGCCCGCCAGCAGATCCGCCAGCTCGACGAGGGTGCGGACGGGCACCCCGGTGCCGCCCTTGACCGTGTAGCCGTGGGGCGCCTCGGCGTTGTACGACGGGCCGGCGATGTCGAGGTGGGCCCACTCGACGCCGTCCTCCACGAACTCCTGCAGGAAGGCCGCGGCGGCGAGCATGCCGCCCGCGCGGCCGCCCGCGTTCGTGAGGTCCGCGGTCGTCGAGTCGAAGGAGCGGATCATCTCCTCCGGGATGGGCATGGGCCAGAAGGGCTCGCCGGAGGCCTCGGAGGCCAGCACCACCCGGTTGCGCGCGGAATCGGTGCCCATGACTCCGGAGGTGCGGGCGCCCAGGGCGACGATCTGCGCGCCCGTGAGTGTTGCGATGTCGACGATGAGGTCGGGGGACTCCTCCTGCGCCGCGACGAGCGCATCGGCCAGGACGAGGCGGCCCTCCGCGTCCGTGTTCGTCACCTCGACGGTCTTGCCGCCGTAGATCCGCAGGACGTCCGCCGGACGCTGCGCGGAGCCGGACGGCATGTTCTCCGCCAGCGCCAGCCACGCGGTCACGCGGACGGGCAGCCCCAGGCGGGCGATCGCGAAGAGGGCCTGCGCCGCGGCCGCAGCACCGGCCATGTCCGACTTCATCTCCTCCATCTTCGCCGCCGGCTTGAGCGAGACGCCGCCGGAGTCGAAGGTGATGCCCTTGCCCACGAGCGCGAGGTGAGTCGATGCCTTGCGCGGGGAATAGGTGATCTTGACGAGCCGCGGGCCGCGGGTCGAGCCACTGCCCACACCGATGAGTCCGCCGAAGCCGCGCTGGCGCAGCGTGTCCTCGTCGATGACCTCGACGCGGACCTTCGCCTTCTTGTGCTCCGGCTGCGCTGCCTGGTCGACGACCGCCTGCGCGAAGGTCTCCGGGTACAGGTCCAGCGGCGGCTGGTTCACGAGGTCGCGGGCGTCCGCTGCGGCGCGGGCGACGCTCTCAGCGCGGTCCAGTCCGGACTGCGCAGCGGCGGGGGCGACGACGGCGAGCGTCGAGACGGGAGTCTTCGACTCCGCGTCGGAGAGGTAGGCGGTGTAGCGGTAGGAGCCCAGCAGGGCACCGGTGGCCACGGCCTCGGCAGAGGCCGCGTTCGTGACGGGGAAGGCGAGGGCGACGCTCTCGACCTCGGACAGCGAGCGCAGGACGGACCCGGAGGCCCGGCGCAGCGACTCGAGGGTCTTGGCGGCGTCCTCGTCGGCAGCGGGCGCGCCCAGGCCGACCAGCACGACGGAGGCGGCCCGCACCCCTGCGGGTGCGGGGATCCGGGCGGTGCTGCCGGCCTTGCCGGTGTGTCCCACGGCGGCCGCGGCGGCGGTGAGCGCTGCGGCGGGCTTCTTCGCGAGGCCCTCAGCGGCGACGACGGCGCCGTCGTCACCGGAGCGGGTCGCCACGACGAGGACGTCCGCGGTCGCGGACGCGGGGTCGCCGGACGCGCGTGTGATCGTCGGCAGGGAGGTGCGGGGGGTGGCCATCGAGGGTCCTTCCGTCGTTCTGCGATGTCCCGGCCAGCCTAGTCCGCCGGGCCCCGCCTGCGCCGGAGCAGGGGTGGAGGAGGGGTGCGGGGCGTCCCGTCGTGGCCGCTAGAGTGGCCGCGTGAACGATCTCGCGTACTCACTCGTCTACCGCTCGCTGCTGGTCCGCATGGACGCGGAGCAGGCGCACCGGCTCAGCTTCGCCGCACTGCGGGGGATCGACGCGGTCCCCGGCGTCCGTGACGCGTTCGGCGCTCTGCTGTCCGCGGGGACCCATGACCCCGTCGAGGTGCTGGGGCTGCCCTTCCGCAATCGCGTGGGCCTGGCCGCCGGCTTCGACAAGGAGGGCCACGGCGTGCGCGCGCTGTCACGGCTGGGCTTCGGCCACATCGAGATCGGCACCGTGACCGGGCACGCACAGCCGGGCAACGACCGGCCCCGGCTCTTCCGCCTGCTGGGGAACGACGCGATCCTCAACCGGATGGGCTTCAACAACGCGGGCTCCCGCGCCGCCGCCGAGGCCGTCGCCCAGCAGCGCGCGGCCGTCGAGCAGATGCCGGAGTTGCTGCGTCCCGTCATCGGGATCAACATCGGGAAGACGAAGGTCGTCGAGGCGGCCGACGCGGCGGATGACTACGCGCTCTCGACGCGCACGCTGGCACCGCTGGCCGACTACCTCGTCATCAACGTGTCCTCGCCCAACACGCCGGGACTGCGCGACCTGCAGGCCGTCGACTCCCTGCGGCCCATCATCGCCGCCGTCCGGGACACGGCCGCCGAGGTCGTCGAGTCGCCGCGATCGACGCTGGGGCACGTGCCGCTGCTCGTGAAGCTGGCGCCGGACCTCGCGGACGACGACGTGCGCGAGGCCGTCGACCTGGCGGTTGCCGAAGGGGTCGACGGGCTGGTCCTCACCAACACGATCATCGACCGCGGTGTCCTCACCGGTGCGGACCGCGACATGGCCGAGGCCGAGGCCGGCGGCATCTCCGGTCGGCCCCTGGCGGTGCGCTCGATGGAGGTCCTCCGCCTGGTCCGGGCACATCTGGACTCGCACCACCCGGAGGCGACGATGGCCCTCGTGTCTGCCGGAGGCGTGGGCGACGCCCGCGACGTGTCCGCACGCCTGGGTGCGGGAGCGGATCTCGTGCAGGCCTATTCCGGACTCATCTACGGCGGGCCGTTCTGGCCGGGCGCACTGGTGCGGGGCAGCAGGACGGTCTGACGACTCGGGCCGGGACGATCCCCGTGGGGGATCGTCCCGGCCCGGTCTCAGGGTCAGGCGGACAGGTCCGTCAGGACGGGTACTCGCGGCGTCGGACGACCGGCTTCGGCACCCGCAGGCGGCGGATCTGGACCGAGCGCATGATCGCGTAGAAGTTCGTGCCCTTCTGGATCGACCCCTCGCCGAACTTCTCCTTGAGGCGTCCCCGCATGACGACGCACAGGAGGATGCTATCGAGCACGATGAGCAGGATGAGTCCGTAGACGATGAAGTTCGCAGCCATGGCCCAGGCCTGGTTGAACATGCCGATGAGGAGCACGACCAGCGCGATCGGGATGAACATCTCGCCGATCGAGAAGCGCGCGTCGACGTAGTCGCGGATGTAGCGGCGCTGGGGGCCCGCGTCGCGGGGACCCATGAAGCGCTCATCGCCATTCATGACGCCGATGCGGGCCTCATCGCGCCGCCGGCGCATCTCGTCGCGGGCGCGCTTGTCCGCAGCCTTGCGGTCAGCGCCCACGAGCGGCTTCTGGTTCCGCGCCTCCTGCTGGCTGCGCTTGGGCGTGGGGCGGTTCTTCTTCTGCTCGGCCGGACGGTCGCCGGGAACCGCGCCCTCCGTGCTGCCGATCTCGCCGCCACGGGTCGCGTCTGCGGGCTGATCGCCCTCAGCGCCTGTCGAGTCTCTCTTCCGTCCGAACACGCAGTGAATAGTATCGGATCATGAATGTCACACAGCACACGCATCCCTCTGCAGACCGCGCCGCACAGCTCCACGCCGCGCTCGAGCCGCTCATGGACGAGGTCCTCTCCGACCTCACCGACCTCGTCGCGATCCCCTCGATCGCCTGGCCGGCCTTCGACCCCGCGCACGTGAGGGCCTCCGCCGAGGCCGTCGCGGGCCTGGCGAGCCGCGCCGGCTTCGAGGACGTCGAGATCCTCACCGCAGCGACGCCGTCGGGGGAGACGGGAGCCCCGGCCGTCGTCGCCCGCAGGGACGGGCCGGAGGGCGCGCCGACGGTCGTCCTCTACGCCCACCACGACGTCCAGCCCACCGGTGACCCGGAGCTGTGGGACACGCCGCCGTTCGAGGCGACCGAGCGCGGCGACCGGCTCTTCGGCAGGGGCGCCGCAGACGACAAGGCCGGCATCCTCGTGCACCTGACGGCGCTGCGCCTGCTGGGCGACGACCTCGGCGTGGGTGTCGTCCTCTTCGTCGAGGGTGAGGAGGAAGCGGGATCACCGTCGTTCGGGAACTTCCTGCGCGACCATCGCGAGAAGCTGGCCGGCGATGTCATCGTCGTCGCGGACTCCGGCAACTGGGCCGTGGGCACGCCCGCGCTCACGACGAGCCTGCGGGGAATGGCCTCCCTCGAGTTCACTGTCACGACCCTCGACCACGCGGTGCACTCCGGGATGTACGGGGGAGCGGTGCCCGATGCCGCCCTGGCGATGACGCGGCTGCTGGCCTCGCTGCATGACGACGACGGAGCGGTCGCGGTCGACGGGCTGCGCGGGGACGAGACGGCGGACGTCGACTACGCGGAGGAGGTGCTGCGCCGTGATTCCGGCGTGCTGGACGGGGTCGATCTCATCGGCCGCGGCTCACTGGCGTCCCGGATCTGGACGCAGCCCTCGATCACCGTCATCGGACTGGATCTGCCCGATGTCGATGTGTCGTCCAACACGCTCCAGCACTCCGTGCGGGCGAAGCTGAGCATCCGCGTCTCTCCGGGCCAGACGCCCGCGGAGGCACTCGCCGCGGTGCGTGCGCACCTGCTCCGCAGCGCGCCGTTCGGTGCGCGCGTGGAGTTCGGGGCGGAGGAGGGCGGCAGCCCGTGGCGCGCGGACCTGTCGGACCCCGTCGTTCAGACCGCGATGGGAGCGCTCACCGCGGGCTTCGGCACGGACGCGGTGCAGATCGGCCTGGGCGGATCGATCCCGTTCATCGCGGATCTGCTGGAGGAGTTCCCCTCGGCGTCGATCCTCGTCACCGGCGTCGAGGACCCCGACGCGCGCGCACACAGTGCGAACGAGTCGCTCCATGTGCCGGACTTCCGATCGGCGATCGTGGCCGAGGCGCTCCTGCTCGAAGCGCTCGCGGGGGAATAGCGGGGCAGAGGGCGGAGTTGCAGGTGTAGCCTGGATGGACCCGGCGATCGACTGATGCGATCTGCGACGTCCCACCGAATCGTGCGAAGGAGATCCGATGACCGTCACCGACGAGACCACCGTTCCCACCCATGGAGTCGAGCTCTCCGACGCCGCAGCGGGCAAGGTGCGCAGCCTCCTCGAGCAGGAGGGCCGCGACGACCTGCGTCTGCGTGTGGCCGTGCAGCCCGGCGGATGCTCGGGACTCATCTACCAGCTGTACTTCGACGAGCGGACGCTGGACGGCGACGCGGTCCGCAACTTCGACGGTGTCGAGGTCATCGTCGACAAGATGAGCGTGCCGTACCTGGGCGGGTCGACGATCGACTTCGCGGACACGATCGAGAAGCAGGGCTTCACGATCGACAACCCCAACGCCGCGGGCTCGTGCGCATGCGGTGACTCCTTCCACTGATGGAGCGGAGCGCCTCCCAGCGGGGCCCGGCAGCACTGCTGCCGGGCCCCGCTGCGCGTTCGGAGGGTCGTGCCGGGCGGTGGCCGCATGATGGATGAGGACCTCCGGGCAGTCTCAGCCGGGATCGGGGCCGGCGACGCGGACCTCGAGACGATCCTCAGCGCCTATCGGGCCGGACTCTTCCCCATGGGTCTGGGCGACGGGGGAGGCCCGCCCATCGGCTGGTGGGCCCCCGCCCTGCGGGGTGTCCTGCTCCCTGGGCGCCTGCGCGTCAGCCGCAGCCTCCGCAGGTCAGTGCGGAGGTACACGTGCAGCGTCGACCGCGCGTTCGACCGCGTCGTCGACCGCTGTGCCGATCCGGCGCGCGAGGGTGCATGGATCTCGGATGACCTCCGTGAGGTCTACCACCGCCTCCATGACACGGGTCGTGCGCGCTCCGTCGAGGTGTGGGACGCCAGCGGGGAGCTGGTGGGCGGACTGTTCGGCATCGACCTCGGCCGGCTGTTCATCGGGGAGTCGATGTTCCACCGACGGACAGATGCCTCGAAGGTCGCTCTCGTCCACCTCGTCGACCTGCTGACGGAGCAGTACGCGGACGACTGGACGCTCGACGTGCAGTGGTCGACGCCACACCTGGAAACGCTCGGCGTGTCGGAAATCTCCGGACTCGACTACCTCGTCCGGCTCAGGCATGCGGAAGCGGGCTCAGGCTCTGAGGTTTTTTACAGGTGAGGCACTGCCAACGTGAATTTCTACGCTGTGTAGCGGTAGGCTGTCAGGGACAAAGTCAGAGTTCGGCGCTTCTGCTGCCGAGTCCTGTCTGTCATAGGCGCGCGCAGCTCCGCTGATCGCCGCGATGACAGCCGGACGGGGCGACACGGGGCGCTGACAGAGGTTCGAAAGGCTGCACGTGGATTCTCCGAATCAGCCAGCACCAAGGACGCGCGCGTCCTGGGCCAAGCGGCTCGGTGCGATCGGCGCAGCGGCGGCAACGACACTGCTCGCCGGATGCACGAAGGAACAGTGGGAGGTCGGCTTCCTCACCGTCGGTTCCAAGGGCGCGACGTCGCACACCGATCACTACATCGCGCTGTGGAACGGCGGCTGGATCGCTGCGCTTGCCGTGGGCGCTCTCACCTGGGGCCTCATCCTGTGGTGCCTCGTCGCCTACCGCCGGAAGAAGTCCGATCGCGGACTGCCGGTCCAGATGCGCTACAACATGCCGGTGGAGATCCTCTACACCGTCGTGCCGATCATCATGGTCATGGCGTTCTTCTTCGAGAACGTCAAGACCATGGACGTCACGATCGACGACGACACCCCCGCCGAGCAGGTCATCGAGATCTACGGCAAGCAGTGGGCGTGGGACTTCAACTACGTCACGGAGGACGTCTACTACGCGGGCGTCCAGGCGAACCTCGACGGCACGGAGCAGCCGGGCATCGACGCGCCCACGCTCTACCTCCCGTCGAACACGGACCTGGAGCTGAAGCTCGAGTCCCGCGACGTCATCCACTCCTTCTGGATCCCCGCCTTCCTCGAGAAGCGCGACATGGTCCCGGGCCGCACGTCCAGCATTCACCTCCAGGCACTGACCGAGGGTGACTACATGGGCAAGTGCGCCGAACTCTGCGGCGAGTTCCACTCGGAGATGATCTTCAACGTCAAGGTCGTCTCGCCCGCGGAGTACGATGAGTACATCGAGTCCCTGCGCGAGCAGGGCAACGAGGGTCAGGTCGGCGAGGAGTTCAACCGCACCGACTGGTACCAGAACCCCTACGAGCAGGAAGGGGCTGAGCACTGATGACTGCGACTGCATCGCGGCCGACCGGCATCGCCGGAGCTCCCGCCGAACCAGTGGCGACCAGCAAGGGTCGGATCTTCGTCAACTGGATCACCTCGACCGACCACAAGACGATCGGCTACATGTACCTGATCGCCTCGTTCATCTTCTTCTGCGTCGGCGGCGTGATGGCCCTCATCATCCGTCTGGAGCTGTGGGAGCCGGGGATGCAGATCCTCGAGACGAAGGAGCAGTACAACCAGCTGTTCACGATGCACGGCACGCTCATGCTGCTGATGTTCGCGACGCCGCTGTTCGCGGGCTTCGCCAACGTCATCATGCCGCTGCAGATCGGCGCTCCTGATGTCGCGTTCCCGCGTCTGAACGCGTTCGCCTTCTGGCTGTTCCTCTTCGGCTCGCTCATCGCGATCTCCGGCTTCCTCACCCCGCAGGGTGCTGCCTCGTTCGGATGGACCGCATACGCGCCGCTGTCGAACACGACGTTCACGCCCGGTCTGGGCGGACACCTGTGGACGATGGGCCTCGCCTTCCAGGGCTTCGGCACCATCCTCGGTTCCGTGAACTTCATCGCGACGATCCTGACGCTGCGTGCGCCGGGCATGACGATGTTCCGCATGCCGATCTTCACGTGGAACGTGCTCATCACGGGTGTGCTCGTCATGATGGCGTTCCCCCCGCTGGCCGCCGCCCTGCTGGGCGTTGCCGCGGACCGGATCCTGGGGGCTCACGTCTTCAGCCCGGAGAACGGCGGGCCGATCCTCTACCAGCACCTGTTCTGGTTCTTCGGCCACCCGGAGGTCTACGTCATCGCGCTGCCGTTCTTCGGCATCGTGTCCGAGATCTTCCCGGTCTTCAGCCGCAAGCCGATCTTCGGTTACGTGGGCCTCGTCTACGCGACGATCGCCATCGCAGCACTGTCTGTGACGGTGTGGGCGCACCACATGTACGTGACCGGTGCCGTCATGCTTCCGTTCTTCGCGTTCATGACGATGCTCATCGCAGTCCCCACGGGTGTGAAGATCTACAACTGGATCGGAACGATGTGGAAGGGGTCGTTGACCTTCGAGACGCCGATGCTGTGGTCGCTGGGCTTCCTCGTGACCTTCGTCTTCGGTGGTCTGACGGGTGTCATCCTCGCCTCGCCGGCGCTGGACCAGCAGGTGTCTGACTCCTACTTCGTGGTCGCGCACTTCCACTACGTCGTCTTCGGCACGGTCGTCTTCGCGATGTTCGCCGGATTCTACTTCTGGTGGCCGAAGTGGACGGGCCGCATGCTCGACGAGACCCTGGGCAAGATCCACTTCTGGCTCCTGTTCATCGGCTTCCACGGCACGTTCCTCGTGCAGCACTGGCTGGGCGCCGAGGGCATGCCGCGTCGCTACGCGGACTACCTGCCGCAGGACGGCTGGACGTTCCTCAACCAGGTCTCGACGGTCGGCTCCCTCATCCTGGGCCTCTCGCTGGTCCCGTTCTTCTGGAACGTGTGGGTGACCGCCCGCAAGGCGCCCAAGGTGACGGTCAACGATCCGTGGGGCTACGGTGCATCGCTCGAGTGGGCCACCTCGTGCCCGCCGCCGCGCCACAACTTCACGAGCCTGCCGCGCATCCGCTCCGAGCGCCCCGCGTTCGAGGCGAACCACCCCGAGCTGCTCGAGCTGGCCGCGGCCGGCCACGGCGCTCCTGAGGCCAAGGAGGTCGCCAAGTGAGGACATCCGGTTGGATCTTCACCCTGGGATTCTTCTTCTTCGTCCCGATCGCGATCATCTACGGCTTCCTGACCGACTTCCAGGAGTGGGTGGGCCTGCCGGCCATCCTGCTGCTGGGCGGCATGACGCTCATGATCGGTCTGTACCTGTGGACCTGGGAGAAGAAGCATCCCAAGATGCCCATGGACGACCTGGACGGCGAGATCGAGGACGAGTACTACGAGTACGGGTTCTACACGCCGTGGAGCTGGTGGCCGATCGTCCTGGCTGCCGGTGGCGCGATCTGCTTCATGTCCGTGGCTGCGGGCTGGTGGATCTTCCCGTTCGGCGGTGTCGTCGTGGTCGTCGGCCTCATCGGCCTCGTCTACGAGCACGACCGGGGCGTCCACGCTCACTGAGCCACTGACTGGGGTCTCGTCTCACTCGTGTGAGTGAGAGACGGGAGCGATCGACAGTCTCTGCGAAGGGGCGGGTCGGAGGAATCATCCTCCGGCCCGCCCCTTCGTCGTGTCTGGACGGCGGTGCGAGGTGGAGTGCACGGCGCGAGGTGGCGCCTGTCGCCCCGGGGCGACCACACGGCGCGTCGGGGCACGTCCGTCCGGCACCGCTGCGCACCGAGTGCACCGACGTCCGAGTCGGCCCCGGGACCCGTACTTCGCCTGCCTCGGCTTCGAGGACTGTTAATGACGGCGTACGCGGGGCGCAGGGGCGCTCAGCAGACGCTGGCGGTTGCACATGGGGCCCCCCTCCGGTGCCCAGCGGCCCGTGAGGGGCTCTGAAGGGCCCTGTGTGGCGATCGCGGACCCGTCGCGAAGGGATACCGGTCCTGGGCCGTTGCAGACAGCGTGGAGGACGACATACGGGTGTCATCACAGTGACGCAGCGCAGCAGTGCCAGTGGTTCGCGTCATCCCGTTGTAGAGACCAGGCGCAGACGACGTGCGGCGGCTCTCCCGTTAGTTGGCCGAGGTGTGCCGTACATGGAGAGACTCGGCGTTGCGGGTGAAGCCTCCGGGGGCAGGGAAGTGGCCGATGTCGACGACGCTCGGCACGGTTCCCCCGTTGTACGACAGAGTTCTGCTGCAGATGGAAAGAATCGGCGTCCCGTATGGACGGGTCGGGGCGAGCTGCGCGCACGCGCGGGCGAGCAGTGCCGGCATGTGTGCCCGACAGATCCCAGTGGGGCGGCGGAGCGCTGGAGCGCCAGCTCTGGGTGCGGGGTAGGCCGTCCAGACCGCCAGGCGGAGTGCCGGAGTGTCCGTGCTGGGGCGTGGGTCGACCTTCGGGAGCGCCAGGAACCCAATTCTGGGACCCCCGAGCTCCGGTGGGATCTCGGAGCCACCTGAA
>DWZY01000108.1 GCA_019117325.1 Candidatus Brevibacterium intestinigallinarum | reverse complement strand
GACCGGGTGCGGCCTCGGAACCGGAGGCGGCCTTGGGAGCTGGCGCGGCCTCGGGGTCGGTGGTGACGGCGGTTCCGGCCGTCCCGTCCGGAGCGGGAACCGCGCAGACGGCCGTGCTGATGCCGGGCTGGGGGATCTCGCAGGCCTCGGCGGGGCAGAGCTCGAACGATCCGCCGGAGACGTCGACGCGGACGGCGTAATGGAAGCGGCCGCCGATGAACTCCGCACGGGTGATGAACGGCTGCGCTGGGCGGACGTACTCCTGGGCCAGCGTGATCCCGTCGTTGGGGGCGTTGTCGCCGCCGGGCGCGAACTCGTGGGCGACGGCGTCGAACTCCGCGTGGCTGTCGAACCGCCGTACCCCCAGACCCTTGCCGCCCTGGTTGTGCTTCGTGATGAAGGGCGGATCGAGCGTGCGCACAGCGTCGGCCAGCCCCGCCGCGCCCAGCGCCGCGACGGTCCGGGGCACGGAGAAGCCGCGCGTCTCCAGCCGGCGGTGCTGCAGGACCTTGGACACCTCCAGCTCGTACACGTGCGCACCGTTGAGAACTGTGCGACCGCCGGCCTCGAGCCACGCGAGCAGCGCGCGCCCGTACTCCTTCACGTGCGGGTCGGTCCGGGTGTGCGACGACGCGGACAGGCGGGACCAGTAGAGGCCCTGCGGCGGCTCCTGCGACAGGTCGATGGTCGTGTCGGGCAGGAGCCACTCGACGACCTCGATGCCGCGGGTCTCCAGTGCCGTGGCGAACGGTGGGATCCACTCGGGGTTGTCATGGATGACGTGGACCGTCAGTGGAGACGAGGCGGGAGCCGAGGTCGTCGTCGGAACCATGTGCGTGGCCTTTCGCGATGCCCGCCGGGCCGGGCGGGTCTGCGGTGAAGCGTTTCCTGCCCACGGTAGTGCGCGCGGTGGGACGGCCGGGCGGCAACGGTCACAGGGGGTCACAGGCCGGGCGTTGGTCCGAGGGCGGTCGCGGGGATAGGAGGTGGGTGGGGCCTCCACTTCGCGACGGACGGCCGGATGGCTCGAGGGACACGTGCGTGCACCCGTCCCGCGAGCACTCCACCCGTCCCTCGCGACGCATGGTGCCGCCCGCGACGCATCGTCCCGTCAACTCGCTGTATGACTCCCCGTGACGGGCGAGCACAGGCCGCTCACAGCCTCCGTGCTTAGGTGGCGACGTGATCGCGCCGTGGCGGCACGGACCATCCGTCGTCGCACGAGCATCACTGCCGATGCTGCGATCCTCCGGGATGCGCGGTGTCCAGGCGAAGCCCAGCCGGTGCACAGCCAAGGAGACAGACATGACCGTCACACCCGCACCCACCCTCACCCAGCGCCTCGATGCAGGCCCCGTCATCATCGCGGAGGGATTCCTCTTCGAGCTCGAACGTCGGGGATACCTGACCGCTGGCGAGTTCGTCCCCGAGGTCGCCCTCGAGTTCCCGGAGGCCCTGCGCGCCCTGCACGTGGACTTCCAGCGGGCCGGCTCCGACATCGTCGAGGCCTTCACGTACAACGGCCACCGCGAGAAGATGCGGGTCATCGGCAAGGAGGAGCTGCTGGAGCCCCTCAACAGGGCGGCACTCACAATCGCGCGCGAGGTCGCTGACTCCCGCCCCGGTGACCTGGTCGCGGGCAACATCTCGAACTCCAACATCTGGGATCCGTCGAACCCGCAGAGCCAGGCCGAGGTCCGCGCGATGTTCGAGGAGATGGTGGGCTGGGCCGTCGAGGAGGGCGCCGACATCATCATCGGCGAGACCTTCTACTACGCGGGCGAGGCGCTCGCCGCCCTGGAGATCGCGAAGGCCAGCGGCCTCGAGGTCGTCCTCACCCTGGCGCCCATGGCGTTCGAGGAGATGGCCGACGGCGTGAGCGTCGTCGAGACCGCGCAGCGCCTCGAGCAGGCCGGCGCGGACGTCGTGGGCATGAACTGCTTCCGCGGTCCGGACACTCTCCTGCCGTACATCCGCCAGATCCGCGAGGCGGTGTCGTGTCACGTGGGCGCGCTGCCCATCCCGTACCGGACGACGCAGGAGGAGCCCACCTTCTTCAACCTGAGCGATCCGCACGCGCGCGTGCCCGCCCCGCACGGCCGGACCTTCCCCACGGCCCTGGACCCGCTGTACTCGAACCGGTATGAGATCCGCCAGTTCGCGCAGGACGCGTACGAGATCGGCGTCAACTACCTGGGCGTGTGCTGCGGTGCCTCACCGGTCCACATCCGCGAGGTCGCCGAGGCCGTGGGCCGCGTGACCGACGCGAGCCGCTTCTCCGAGCGCATGGAGAACCACTTCATGTACGGCAGCAACGAGCGCCTGCCGGAGCACATCGTCGCTCTGGGCGACCGCGCCTGAGCTGACCGGGCCGGGCCGCTTGAGCTGACCGGACCTATCTGCACCGACGCGCCGCGAGCCTGTTCGACGCACCCCAGCACGCGGGGTCCCGTCGAACACGCTCGCGGCGCGTCGCGATTCAGGGGAGAGGCGGACCGGCCTCAGTACCGCGGCCGCACCCACACCTCGCTGATGACCGCGTCCTCCGGTGCGTCGACGACGTGCCGGACGGACCGGGCCACGCTCGTGGGGTCCATGCGGAAGTCCCGCTCCTGCACCGGATAGTCGTGCTGGCTGGACTCCTGCGACATCCGCGTGTGCGTGGGCCCGGGAGCCACCGTCGAGACGCGCACCCCGTCCTCGCCCACCTGCTGCCGCAGCCCGTCGGCCACCGCCTGCAGTGCGTGCTTCGACGCGGAGTACACCGTGTGGAACGGCACCGAGGTCCGCGAGGCCCCCGAGCCGATGAACACGACCGTCCCCTTCACCATCCGCAGCAGCGGGAGCAGCGACCGGGTGATCTCAGCCGGTGCGATGACATTGGTCGCGAACGATTCCCGCCAGTCGTTGGGCGTCGCGTCCTCCACGGTGAAGCGGGGCGCCATCGCGGCGCAGTGCACCAGCACGTCGACGCGGCCCAGCGGCGTGGCCTCCTCGAGGATGATCTCCCCGGCCGTCTCCGGATCCGTCAGATCCGCGAACACGGGGATGACGCGCGACTCGTCGACAGCGGCGGAGCCCGCACGGCCGGCCGCAGAGATCTCCGGTGCCGAAGACGCCACGGACTCGACGACCGCCTCGAGCCGCTCCATGTCCCGGCCGATCGCCAGGACCAGGTGGTCGTGCGACAGCTCGCGGACGATCTCCGCACCGATCCCGCTGGATCCGCCCGTCACCACCGCGACGGGGGTGGAGGACTTGATCCTCTTGCTCGAGAAGTCGAGGACCTCGGCGTTCAGGTTCGAGGGAGTGGGGCGGGAGGACCCGCCGGACTGAGTGAACGGAGAGTGCGGCATTCCCCCATTGTCACGCAGACGACCGGCCCGCGGGGCGTGATGTGCGCGTCAGCCGTGGCCAGCGTGCGCGGGATCGTTGCCAGATCGGGTGAGGTGAGCACGTGCGTGAGCCGATCCCGCTCCCGCCGCACGGTGGTGCACCGCTTATGCGCCCGCGGCGCGTCCAGTCCTCTGGACCAGGTGCTGGGTGCGTTCGTCGCGTGCAACCAGGTGACCTCCGCGATCGTGGCCCAGGGCCAGGGCATCGAGCTGGGACAGTTCTCGGGCCGGGTGGAGGCGGAGCTGGACAACTCCGTGCTGGTCTATGGGGCGGAGGGGAACCCGAACTTCTCGCGCGTCGCGCTCACCGTCGAACTGGAGACCCATCTGGACGACGCCGCTTTCGACGTATTCGTGGCCGAGGTCACCCGGCGATGCCCGCTGACGCAGCTGTTCGTGCGCTCCGGCGTTGAGGTGACGACCGACTGGAAGAACAGGGTGCTTGCCTCAGCCTGACCGATGGGCGGTCCACCAAGATGAGTCAGACGTGGGTGCGGGGCGGTCGTTAGGCGACTGCCCCGCACCCACGTCTGACTGGGCATCGACATCCCGGGTCGGACTCGTCGGGAGACGGGTCGATCACTGCCGGCGGACTGCCCGCCCCGGTGATGTCCGACGAGCTGGTGGCCCGTCCGTGTGTCCTTCCGGCGCCCCCGCTCACACATCCCGCACGCACTGCATGATCAGATCGAGAGTCAGATCGACAGTGCCTGCAGGTCCAGCACCTGGGTGTCCAGCGGGCGCGGGATCGCGGCCAGCAGTCGCTGCGTGTACGGATCCTCGGGCCTGGCGAACACCTGCTCGACCGGCCCGGTCTCCACCTGGTGGCCCTGCGACAGGACCGTCACCGAGTGCGCGATCTGCCGCACCACCGCCAAGTCGTGCGAGATGAACACGTACGTGAGCCCCAGCTCCTCCTGCAGCCGCTGGATGAGCTCGAGGATCTGCGCCTGCACCGTCACATCGAGCGCCGAGACCGCCTCATCGAACACGACCAGCCGCGGCTCGATCACCAGCGCCCGGGCGATCGCGATCCGCTGCAGCTGCCCACCGGACAGCTCCCGCGGCCTGCGCGACGCCAGCCCCGGATCCAGCGCCACCCGCTCCATGGCCTGCGCGACCAGCTCCATGCGCTCGGCCTTCGTGCCGATGCGGAAGTTCCGCAGAGGCTCCGCGATCGACGCCCCCACCGTGTGGACGGGATCCAGCGCGCTCGCCGGGTTCTGGTGCACCAGCTGCACCGTCCGCCGGTACTCGCGCAGCTGCCGCTTCGTGAGGCTCTCCGCCTGGAAGTCGCCCACGCGGATCGTCCCGGACTGCGGCGCGGAGAAGCCCGCGAGCGCTCGCCCGATCGTCGACTTCCCCGACCCGGACTCGCCCACCAGTCCCAGCGTCGTCCCCGCGGGGACGCTGAAGGTCACGTCCTCGATGCCGATGATCGCCGACTGGGTGCCCCCGGCCTCGGCGGACGCGACTGTTCCTGAAGCCGCGCCGGTTTCCGAGACAGCACCTGCTCCCGAGGTCGTACCCGGCTCCCCGTCCTGCGTCTCCTCCCGCGGAACGCGGGCGAAGACCTGGGTGAGGCCGCGCACCTCGACGAGGGGCGCCTGTGCTGCAGTGTCCGAGTCGGACGCCGGTGCCGACGTCGAATCCGCTGTCGAGGCCTCAGCCCCGTCCGTCAGTCCCGTGAGTGC